>CAIRMO010000110.1 GCA_903879705.1 uncultured Candidatus Competibacteraceae bacterium
AGGGGTGGAAATGGTGATGCCGGGCGACAATGTGCGACTGGTGATCAACCTGATTGCCCCGATTGCGATGGATGACGGGTTACGCTTTGCCATCCGCGAAGGCGGACGGACAGTCGGCGCCGGCGTCGTCGCCAAGATCATCGAGTGAGTCAGTGCAAGAACTGGACGGTGTCTCTGACTGGAGTGCCATCCGGTGTAGTGTGTTACAGGCCAGTAGCTCAATTGGCAGAGCGGCGGTCTCCAAAACCGCAGGTTGGGGGTTCGATTCCCTCCTGGCCTGCCATCTTTTTCATGGCGCATTCCCGATTCCATCCGCCTGTTCCGGCGGGTGGAATCGTCGGGAATGGGCGAAGCCGAAATCTGTATGAACCCCACCAAACCTGAAACGCAAACGCTTAACCGCGCTGATAATATCAAGCTAATCGGCGCGGGCGCCATCGTCCTGATTGCTCTGGCGGCCTTTTACCTGTTCGCCAATTACTCGCTGCTGATGCGGGTCATTGGCCTGCTGGCGGCGTTCGGCGCGGCTGTAGTCCTCGCGCTGAAAACTGAATTGGGCGCGGAAATCCTGGAGTTCATCCAGGGTGCCCGCACCGAAGTCCGCAAGGTGGTGTGGCCGACCCGGGCCGAAACCACCCAAACCACCCTGATCGTGATCGCCATGGTGGTGATCATGGGCCTGTTGCTGTGGTTGCTGGATGTCATCCTGTTCTGGCTGATTCGCCTGGTTACCGGTTAGCGGAGCGACGGCATGGCGATGCGATGGTATGTGGTCCAGGCCTATTCTGGCTTTGAGCAGCAAGTTAAGCGATCCTTGCTGGATCGGATCAACCGCGAAAGCCTCAATGAGCGGTTCGGTCAAGTGCTGGTGCCGACTGAAGAAGTGGTCGAGATGCGCGACGGTCAAAAGCGCAAAAGCGATCGCAAATTCTTTCCCGGCTATGTGCTGGTGCAGATGGAAATGGATAACGAAACCTGGCACTTGGTCCGTGAAACTCAGAAGGTTCTGGGCTTCATCGGTGGAACCAGCGATAAACCAGCTCCAATCTCTGAAAAGGAAGCTCAGGCGATCCTGCAACGGGTTCAGGATGGGGTCGACAAGCCCAAGCCCAAGGTGCTTTACGAACCCGGTGAGATGGTGCGAGTCAACGACGGACCCTTCAACGATTTCGAAGGCCTGGTTGAAGAAGTCAATTATGAAAAGAGCCGGCTGCGGGTAGGCGTCATGATCTTTGGCCGCACTACCCCGGTCGAACTGGAATTCAGCCAAGTCGAAAAAGCCTCGCGCTGACCGGTTGCCGCCGGTCGCTTTTTCCGCCGCCTGCCCGTCAGGCGGCTCATCCGGGGAGCCGCAAGGCGTTCGTACCCGACAGGAGCAACAATGGCAAAGAAAGTCACCGCTTACGTCAAATTGCAGGTTGCGGCCGCCAAGGCCAACCCCAGTCCGCCGGTCGGTCCCGCGTTGGGTCAGCACGGCGTGAACATCATGGAATTCTGCAAGACCTTCAACGCCCAGACTCAGCATCTGGAGCCAGGCTTGCCGATTCCGGTGGTGATCACGGTTTACAGTGACCGCAGTTTCACTTTCATCATGAAAACCCCGCCAGCCTCGGTGTTGCTGAGGAAGGCGCTGGGTCTCGACAAGGGCAGCGCCAATCCCAACACCAAGAAAATCGGCACTGTGACCCGCGCCCAACTGGAAGAAGTCGCCAAGACCAAGCGCCCCGATCTGACCGCTGCCAATCTCGAAGCTGCGGTGCGAACCATTGCCGGCAGCGCCCGATCGATGGGCCTTAATGTGGAAGGGGTGTAAGCCATGGCCAAGGTCTCCAGGCGGTTACAGGCGATTCGCGCCAAACTAACTCCCGGAAAATTCTATCCGGTTGAAGAAGCCTTGGGGTTGCTCAAGGAACTGTCCAGCATCAAGTTCCGTGAAGCGGTCGATGTTGCCGTCAACCTGGGCGTCGATCCTCGTAAGTCTGATCAGGTGGTGCGCAGTGCTACGGTGTTGCCGCACGGCACCGGCAAAACGGTGCGAGTCGCGGTCTTTGCCCAAGGTGTCAGTGCCGATGCCGCCCGCGCTGCCGGGGCCGATATCGTCGGATTTGAAGACCTGGCCGAATCGGTTAAGGCCGGTAATCTCGATTTTGACGTGGTGATCGCTGCGCCTGACGCCATGCGGGTAGTCGGCCAGCTTGGCAAGATTCTCGGCCCGCGCGGCTTGATGCCCAATCCCAAGGTCGGCACCGTGACGCCCGATGTGGTCGGTGCGATCCGCAACGCCAAGGCCGGGCAGGTCCGCTACCGCACCGACAAGGCCGGCATCATCCACTGCACCATCGGCAAGGTGGATTTCGCCGCCAATCAGTTGCAGGAAAATCTTCAAGCACTGTTGCATGATCTGCAAAAGATCAAACCCGCCACCTCCAAGGGCGTCTACATCCGCCGCATCACCGTCTCGACCACCATGGGGCCGGGACTGGCGGTGGATCAGACCACCCTGACGTTTTGAATCGCGTTCTGAGACGTACTCAATCTTGCATTCCCGCGTTCCGGCTGACCGCCGGGGCGCATGAACTTTGGACCGGCCGGACTCTCTGGCCAGCGTCAAAGACCGCAGGCGCCTTCGGGCTTAATCGGTTCCGGTGTTGGTCACCGGAGCGACCTGCGCAGACGGCAAGCCCTTCCGGATTTTTCCTGGTTTGGCCGCCGTTTCTCCCTCCGCAACCGCGGAGATCCAACCGCGAGGTACTGCAATGAGTCTCAATCTGGCGGAAAAACAGGCGGTGGTCACCGAGGTCGCCAAAGTGGCCGCCAGTGCGCACTCCGCCATTGCCGCCGAGTATCGTGGGCTGAAGGTCGCCCAGATCACCGCCTTGCGCGTTAAAGCGCGGGAAACCGGCGTCTATCTGCGCGTCGTCAAGAACACCCTGGCCCGGCGTGCCGTGCAAGGGACCGAGTTCGAGTGCCTGCAACCGAGTCTGACGGGACCGCTGATTCTGGCGTTCTCCCAGCACGAACCCGGCGCGGCAGCGCGGATTTTCAAGGAATTTCTGAAGGAAAAGGCCAACGATAAGCTGATGATCAAAGCATTGGCGGTGGGTGGACAGGCGTTTCCAGCCAGTGAGCTGGATCGACTCGCCAGCTTGCCGACCCGTGACGAAGCGATCAGTCTACTGATGGCCACCCTGCGGGCCCCGCTCGACAAACTGGCGCGGACCTTCAATGAAATTCCTGGCAAGCTGGTGCGCACCCTTGACGCGATCCGGCAGCAGAAAGACGCTGAAATAACCGCCTCAGCGGTTCCAGCGCTGCCTGACGCATTCCCAGATTTTTACCCGGAGTAAATTGGTAATGGCCATTTCAAAAGAAGACATTCTGGAAACCATCGCCGGCATGACCGTTATGGATGTGGTCGAGCTGATTGCGGCGATGGAAGAAAAATTCGGCGTCACCGCCGCGGTCGCCGCTGCCCCGGTGGCCGCAACCGCCGCTGCCGCGCCGGTCGAGGAAAAGACCGAGTTTGATGTGGTGATGAGCAGCTTTGGCGAGAAGAAAGTCGAGGTCATCAAGGTGGTCCGTGCCCTGACCGGTCTGGGACTGAAAGAAGCCAAGGACCTGGTGGAAGCCGTTCCCTCGCTGATTAAGGAAGCCATTCCCAAGGCCGAGGCCGCGGATGTCAAGAAAAAGCTGGAAGACGCCGGCGCCAAAGTCGACGTCAAATAGGCGCGCTACCCACCCCGGTGGGTGTTTGCTATAGCGCAGGTCCGGCTTGAACGGACTCGAACGGGACAGCCGGCGACCGTGGTCGCCGGCCTGTTCCTGTTTGTGCATACCCGGTTTTTGATCGACCAAGCCCGGCCTGGACAAGGCGGGCCGTTTTAATCCGCATCTGCCGGCAATGGCGGGTGAAACTCCGTGATGAGGAATCCCAATGGCCTATACCTTTACTGAAAAGCGGCGCATTCGTAAAGACTTTGGCAAACGCTCCAGCATTCTCGAAGTACCTTATTTGCTGGCGATTCAACTGGATTCGTATCGCGAGTTCCTGCAAGCCGAAACGCCGCCGGGAGAACGCCGGGAATCTGGATTGCATGCCGCTTTCCGCTCGGTGTTTCCCATCGTCAGTTATTCGGGTAACGCCCGACTGGAATATGTCAGTTATCGCTTGGGCGAACCGGGCTTCGATGTCCGCGAATGCCAGTTGCGCGGCCTGACCTATGCCTCACCCTTGCGGGTGCGGTTGAAGCTGGTACTCATGGACAAGGAAGCGGAAGCCGGCGCACCGAAGATCAAGGAAATTAAGGAAAATGAGGTCTATCTCGGCGAATTGCCGCTGATGACCGATAACGGTACCTTCGTTATCAATGGCACCGAGCGGGTTATTGTTTCGCAATTGCACCGCTCGCCCGGGGTGTTTTTCGATCATGACAAAGGCAAGAGCCATTCCTCCGGGAAGCTGCTGCATTCGGCGCGGATTATTCCCTATCGCGGTTCCTGGCTGGATTTTGAATTCGACATTAAAGACATTGTTTACGCCCGCATTGACCGCCGGCGCAAACTGCCCGTCAGCATTCTGTTGCGGGCGTTGTTCGACGATCCCAATCCGCACGATCCCAACGCCTGTAGCATCAACGAGAAGATTCTCGACATCTTCTTCGAGATCAATACGGTACAACGCGATGGTGAAGGCGACCTGTTCACTCTGGATTTAAAACCCGAACGCTTGCAGGGTGAAACCGCCAGTTTCGATATCCGGGTCGGCGATCGGGTTGTAGTGAAGGCCGGAAAACGGATCAATGCCAGAGATGTCGCCAAGCTGACTGAGGCCGGGTTCCAGCACCTGCACGTCCCGGCTGAATACCTGGACGGAAAAATCCTGGCCCGCGATTTGTCCAATCCCGAGACCGGTGAGCTGCTGGCGCAGGCCAATGAGTTATTGACGCTGGCCACGCTGGAGAAAATTCAGGCCGGTGGTATTAGCGAATTCCAGATTATTTATGTTAATGAGGTCAATTGCGGCCCCTACATCGCCAACACCCTGCGGGCGGATATGAGCCGCAGCCAGTGGGACGCCCAGGTGGAAATCTATCGGATGATGCGCCCCGGCGAGCCGCCGACCAAAGACGCTGCTCAGCGCTTGTTGCATGACCTGTTTTTTTCAGCGGATCGCTACGATCTGTCCGATGTTGGCCGGATGAAGTTTGACAGTCGGGTCGGTCAGCGCCGGACGCCTTACCCGGTGATTCAATCCCCCTTTGATGACGCGGTCGGCAAATTTCCAGTGAGCAATCTGGTTGATCCCCAGACCCTGCTCATCCTCGCCAGAAATAACGAAAAGCTGACTCGTGACAAGTTAAAAACCATCCAGGACAGTGGTCTCGCCGAATTCCAGGTGCGAGACCACCTGCCCGGCGTGCTGGCCATGGAGGATATTTTGGCGGTACTCAAGATGCTGATTGATATCAAGAACGGCAACGGAGTCGTGGATGATATCGATCACTTGGGCAATCGCCGCATCCGCTGTGTCGGTGAGATGACCGAAAACGTGTTCCGCATCGGCTTGGTGCGGGTCGAGCGCGCGGTCAAGGAACGGCTCAGCCTGGCAGAAGCCGAGGGCCTGATCCCGCAGGATCTGATCAACGCCAAACCGGTGGCCGCCGCCGTCAAGGAATTCTTCGGTTCCTCACAACTGTCGCAGTTCATGGACCAGAACAACCCGTTGTCCGAGGTGACCCACAAACGCCGGGTGTCGGCGCTGGGACCTGGCGGTCTGACCCGCGAACGTGCCGGTTTTGAAGTGCGCGACGTCCATGCTACCCATTACGGTCGGGTTTGCCCGATTGAGACGCCGGAAGGGCCTAACATCGGCTTGATCAATTCGCTGGCGGTCTATGCCCGGACCAATGCCTATGGGTTTCTGGAAACCCCGTATCGGCGGGTTGAGAACGGACGGGTGGTGGATCGAATTGACTACCTGTCGGCGATTGAAGAAGGTCAGTATGTTATCGCCCAAGCCAACACCACCCTGAATGCCAAGGGCCGGCTGACCGATCAACTGGTGTCCTGTCGCCATCAGAACGAATTTACCCTGACTGCGCCGGACAGGGTGCAATACATGGATGTGTCGCCTAAACAAATCGTGTCGGTGGCGGCGGCGCTGATCCCGTTTCTGGAGCATGACGACGCCAACCGGGCGCTGATGGGTTCCAATATGCAGCGCCAGGCCGTGCCAACCCTGCTGGCTGAAAAGCCGCTGGTGGGTACCGGCATGGAGCGGATCGTTGCCCGCGACTCCGGGGTGTGCGTGGTGGCGCGGCGCGGCGGCGTAGTGGATTCGGTCGATGCCGGACGGATTGTGGTGCGGGTCAATGACGCCGAAACCGAGGCCGGCGAGCCGGGCGTGGATATCTACAACCTGACCAAGTACACCCGTTCCAACCAGAACACCTGCATTAACCAGCGCCCACTGGTGCGCGTGGGCGACCGGGTCGAGCAGCGCAAGGACGTGCTGGCCGATGGGCCGTCTACCGACATGGGAGAACTGGCGCTGGGCCAGAATCTGCTGGTCGCCTTCATGCCGTGGAATGGCTACAACTTCGAGGACTCGATCCTGATCTCGGAACGGGTGGTGCAGGAAGATCGGTTCACCACCATTCATATCGAGGAACTCTCCTGCGTAGCCCGTGACACCAAGCTGGGACCGGAAGAGATCACCGCCGACATCCCCAATGTCGGCGAGCCCGCACTGGCCCGGCTGGATGAAGCCGGCATCGTGTTTATCGGTGCTGAAGTCAAGGCGGGCGACATTCTGGTGGGCAAGGTGACGCCCAAGGGTGAAACCCAGTTGACCCCGGAGGAAAAACTGCTGCGGGCGATCTTCGGTGAGAAAGCCTCCGACGTGAAGGACACCTCGCTGCGGGTTTCGTCCGGCATGGACGGCACGGTGATCGATGTGCGGGTCTTTACCCGCGACGGGGTCGAGAAGGATTCACGGGCCCGGCAGATTGAGGAAGCCGAGCTGAAGCGTATCCGCAAGGATTTGAACGATCAATTGCGGATTCTTGAAGATGATCTTTATCAACGCATGGAACGGATGCTGGTGGGCAGCCTGGCCGAGGGTGGCCCCAATAGTCTGCACCGGGGTGAGGTCGCTGTTCACTATCTGGACAGCCTGCCGCGCGATCGCTGGTTCGAGATTCGGATGCAGACCGACGAACTCAACGAGCAGCTCGAAAAGATCAATCGGCAACTGGACCAGCAGCGCAAGGATTTTGACCGGAAATTCGATGAAAAGCGCCGCAAGCTGGTACAGGGTGATGATCTGGCACCCGGCGTCCTCAAGATGGTCAAGGTCTATCTGGCGGTCAAGCGCCGGGTCCAGCCGGGCGACAAGATGGCCGGACGACATGGCAACAAGGGCGTGGTGTCGATGATCGTGCCGCAGGAAGACATGCCTTACATGGAAGATGGCGCGCCGATCGATATTGTCTTGAACCCGCTGGGGGTGCCGTCGCGGATGAACGTCGGCCAGGTGCTGGAAACTCATTTGGGCTGGGCGGCCAAGGGGCTGGGCCTCAAACTGGGCCGGTTGTTGGACGCTCGGGCGCGAGTCGCCGATCTGCGGGCGTATCTGGACCGTATCTACAACCAGGTCGGGGTCCAGAAAGTCGATCTGGCGCAGTTCAGTGACGATGAGATCCGGGCATTAAGCCAGAATCTCCGCGCTGGGGTGCCGATTGCGACCCCGGTCTTTGACGGCGCCACCGAAGCAGAACTGCGGGAGATGCTCCGGCTGGCGGATCTGCCCGAGAGTGGCCAGACCACGCTCTACGATGGCCGCACCGGCGACCGGTTCGACCGGCCCGTGACGGTGGGCTACATGTATATGCTCAAGCTGAATCACCTGGTGGATGACAAGATGCACGCCCGTTCGACGGGTCCCTACAGCCTGGTGACGCAACAACCGCTAGGCGGCAAGGCGCAGTTCGGCGGCCAGCGCTTTGGCGAGATGGAAGTGTGGGCGCTGGAAGCCTACGGCGCGTCTTATACCTTGCAGGAAATGCTGACGGTCAAGTCGGATGATGTGAATGGCCGCACCAAGGTCTACAAGAACATCGTCGATGGTAATCACCGGATGGAAGCCGGGATGCCCGAATCCTTCAACGTGCTGGTCAAGGAAATCCGCTCGCTGAGCATCAACATCGAACTGGAAAGCGACGCGCATCTGCCGGCGCGCAATAAATAAAGCTGATTGCCGCCGGCTGCGGCAGGACAACGCAATTCCATGGGTGAGCGCATGATGAAAGACCTGTTGAACCCGTATAAAGTCTTCGATGAACTCGAAGATTTCGACGCCATTCGCATTGGGCTGGCTTCGCCGGAGATGGTTCGCGTCTGGAGTCGCGGCGAGGTCAAGAAGCCTGAAACCATCAACTACCGGACCTTCAAACCAGAGCGCGATGGGTTGTTTTGCGCCAAGATTTTTGGTCCGACCAAGGACTATGAGTGTCTGTGCGGCAAGTACAAACGGCTCAAACATCGGGGCGTCGTCTGCGAAAAATGTGGGGTAGAAGTGACGCTGGCCAAGGTGCGGCGCGATCGGATGGGCCATATCGAACTGGCCTCGCCGGTTGCGCACATCTGGTTTCTGAAGTCGCTGCCCAGTCGCATCGGGCTATTGCTGGACATGACCCTGCGTGACATTGAGCGGGTGCTGTACTTCGAATCCTTTGTGGTCATCGATGCCGGCATGACCCCGCTGGAAAAAGGCCAGATTTTGACCGATGAGCAGTATCTGGAAGCGGTCGAACAGCACGGTGACGACTTCGACGCCCGGATGGGGGCGGAAGCGGTTCGCGCCCTGCTGCACACGCTGGACCTGAAACAACTGGTTGAGAAGTTGCGGCAGGACATTCTCGAATGCACCTCGGAAACCAAGCTCAAGCGACTGTCTAAGCGGCTCAAGCTGGCGGAATCCTTCATGAATTCCGGCAACAAGCCGGAATGGATGGTGCTGACGGTATTGCCGGTGCTGCCGCCGGATCTGCGGCCCCTGGTGCCACTGGACGGCGGGCGCTTCGCCACCTCTGATCTGAACGATCTTTATCGGCGCGTCATCAACCGCAATAACCGCTTGAAGCGACTGCTGGACTTGAGCGCGCCCGACATTATTGTTCGCAACGAAAAACGGATGTTGCAGGAAGCCGTCGACTCGCTGCTCGACAATGGCCGACGTGGACGCGCCATTACCGGCAGCAACAAGCGGCCGCTGAAATCGCTGGCCGACATGATCAAGGGCAAGCAAGGCCGGTTTCGCCAGAATCTGCTCGGCAAACGGGTCGATTATTCGGGACGGTCGGTGATTGTGGTCGGCCCTACCTTGCGTCTGCATCAGTGCGGCTTGCCCAAGAAAATGGCGCTGGAGCTATTCAAGCCGTTTATTTTCAGCAAGTTGCAGTTTTTGAATCCCACGACCACCATCAAGGCCGCCAAGAAAATGGTCGAGCGTGAGGAGCCGCAGGTCTGGGATATTCTGGAAGAAGTGATCCGCGAACATCCGGTGTTGCTCAACCGCGCTCCGACCCTACACCGATTGGGCATTCAGGCGTTTGAGCCGGTGCTGATCGAAGGCAAGGCGATTCAGTTACATCCCTTGGTCTGCACCGCGTTCAACGCCGACTTTGACGGCGACCAGATGGCGGTGCATGTGCCGCTGTCCATTGAGGCGCAACTGGAAGCGCGGGCGCTGATGATGTCCACCAATAACATCCTTAGCCCGGCCAATGGCGAACCGATCATCGTGCCCTCGCAGGACGTGGTTCTCGGTCTGTACTATCTGACGCGCGATCGGATCAATGTTCAGGGCGAAGGCATGGTGTTTGCCAACCTGAAGGAAGTCTATCGGGCCTACGAAAATCCCGATCTGAGCCAGCGGGTGGAACTCCACGCCAGCATCGAGGTGCGGTTGCCGCAGGTCGCGATCGACAAGAACGGCGTTCCTATCGCGGCGCTGCAACGGGTCAAGACCACCGTGGGCCGGGCGCTGCTGTCCGATATTCTGCCCAAAGGCTTGCCGTTCGCGCTGGTCAATCAGACCCTGAACAAGAAAACCATCTCCAAGCTGATCAATGAATGCTATCGGCGGCTGGGCCTGAAGGAGACGGTGATCTTCGCCGACCACCTGATGTACGCCGGTTTTTACTACGCGACCCGCTCCGGTTCTTCGATTGGCTTTGAAGACTTCAAAATCCCCAGCCAGAAGACGGCTCTGTTGGAAAAAGCCGAGGAGGAGGTCAAGGAAATCGATGGCCAGCTCACTCAGGGGTTGTTGACCAAGGGTGAACACCACAACAAAGTGGTGGATATCTGGTCACGCACCAACGACCGAATCGCCGGCGCGATGATGAAAAATCTGGGGGTCGAGCCGGTGGTTAACCGCCAGGGCAAGACGGTCGAACAGCCTTCCTTTAATGCCGTGTTCATGATGGCCGATTCCGGCGCACGCGGTTCAGCGGCACAAATCCGCCAGTTGGCCGGGATGCGCGGGCTGATGGCCAAGCCGTCGGGCGACATTATTGAAACCCCGATTAAAGCCAATTTCCGCGAGGGGTTGAGCGTACTGGAATATTTCATTTCTACCCACGGTGCCCGCAAGGGGTTGGCCGACACTGCGCTGAAAACCGCCAATTCCGGCTATCTGACCCGGCGACTGGTGGATGTCGCGCAGGATTTGGTGGTCACTGAATTTGACTGCGGTGCCAGCGAAGGGGTTGAGATGACCCCGGTCATCGAAGAAGGCGATGTGAAGGAACCGTTGCGCGAGCGCGTGCTGGGCCGGACCGTGGCCCATGATGTCCTCAAGCCGGGCAGCGACGATGAAAATGACAAAATCGCGGCCGGTACCCTGCTGGATGAACACTGGGTCGCAAAACTGGATGAGTGGGGCATTGATCGGCTGCTGGTGCGCTCGGCCATCAACTGCCGCACCCGTTATGGGGTTTGCGCCGCCTGTTATGGCCGCGATCTGGCGCGGGGCCACCGGGTCAATAGTGGCGAAGCGGTGGGCGTCATCGCGGCCCAATCCATCGGTGAGCCCGGCACCCAGCTCACCATGCGCACCTTTCATATTGGCGGCGCAGCCCACGCCAAGCTGACCAATAACGTCCAGGTCAAGTCCCGGGGCATTGCGCGACTCCACAAGATGAAGACGGTGGAGCGCCGGGATGGGCATCTGGTAGCGGTATCGCGTTCGGGTGAGATTACCATGGTGGACGATCAGGGCCGGGAGCGGGAACGCTACAAGGTTCCTTATGGCGCGGAACTGTCGATTGTGGACGGCAGTCTGGTTGAAGCCGGCCAGGTGATCGCCCACTGGGATCCATCGTTCCACCCAATCATTACCGAGGTGGCCGGCTTCGTCCGTTTCGCCGAGTTTGAGGAAGGCATCACCGTGCAGCGCCATGCTGATGAGACGACCGGTCTGACCAGCCTGGTGGTGATGGATCCCAAGCAGCGCGGCGCTCAGGGCAAGGACAAGCGGCCCGTCGTGCGGTTACTGGATGAATACAGTAATGATCTGTTTATTCCCGGCACCAGCACCCTGGCGCAATATCCGCTGCCGGCGGGCGCCATTGTCAACCTGACCGAAGGCGCTCAGGTGGCGGTCGGCGGCATCGTGGCGCGACTGCCGGTTGAATCCTCCCGGGCGCGCGATATCACCGGCGGTCTGCCCCGGGTCGCCGATCTGTTTGAGGCGCGCAAGCCCAAGGAACAGGCGATTCTGGCCGAGAAGTCCGGCATCATCGAATTTGGCAAGGAAACCAAGGGTAAGCAGCGCCTGGTGATCCGCGATAAGGGCGGCGACGTGCTGTATGAGGAATTGATTCCCAAGTGGCGGCGTATCAATGTGTTCGATGGCGAATATGTCGAGCAGGGCGAGATGATCGCGGATGGTGAACCGAACCCGCATGACATTCTGCGGCTGCTGGGCGTCCCGGAATTGGCGGCCTACCTGGTCAAGGAAATCCAGGATGTGTACCGGGTGCAGGGCGTCAAAATCAATGATAAGCACATCGAGGTGATCATCCGCCAGATGTTGCGCAAGGTCGATATTATCGATCCGGGCGAAACTCGTTTTATCAAGGGTGAACAGGTTGAGCGCACCCGGGTGCTGGAGGAAAACGACCGGGTCCAGACTGAAGGCCGGATCCCGGCGCGGTGGCAGCCGATTCTGCTCGGCATCACCAAAGCCTCGCTGGCGACTGAATCGTTCATTTCCGCCGCCTCGTTCCAGGAAACTACCCGGGTGCTGACTGAAGCATCGGTGCGTGGTTTGCGCGATGACCTGCGCGGATTGAAGGAAAACGTCATCGTGGGCCGGCTGATTCCTGCCGGTACTGGCCTGGCTTATCACTTGCAGCGGCGCGCGAACGGGGTACCCAATCGCGTTAATGCGGGTCATCTGTTCGAGAGTTCCGAGCCTGAGAAGGCTATGGCGGAGGGGAAAGACGATGACGATGAACCGGAACAGGCCAGCGCAGATGAGTGACTGGTTAGCGACCGGGCGGAAATGAGCTGAAAATTCCGCCGGATGATAGATACGGGCGGGAGTCGCTGAGCGGCACCCGCCTTTTTTTTGCTACTGGCCTGCTAAAGCAGAACCTTATGCCCGCCCTGCTGGAAACGCATCATCTCATCAAGCATTTTCGTGGGGTCCAGGCGGTCAATGGCCTCGATCTCGCCATTCCGTCCGGGTGCTGTTTCGGTCTGCTCGGCCCCAATGGCGCGGGTAAGACCACCACAGTCGAGATATTGGAAGGGATCCAGGAACCGACCAGCGGCACGATTCGCTATCGGGGCGAACCGCTAGGCCCGCGCTTTCGCCAGGAAGTCGGCATCATGTTCCAGTCCACGGCGTTGCAGGATCACATCACCGGCCGCGAGAATCTGCGGATGTTTGGCAGCTTTTACCCCCGCACCTTGCCGGTCGATGAACTGATCAAGTCTTGTGCGCTCGGCGAATTTCTGGATCGCGATACCCGTAAGCTGTCCGGCGGTCAGCGTCAGCGTCTGCTGTTAGCCATCGCGCTGGTCAACGATCCTGACCTGCTGTTTCTGGACGAACCGACCACCGGCCTCGATCCGCAGGCCCGCCGCAACTTCTGGGAACTGATCCACCAAATCAAGAGCCGCGGCACGACTGTTCTGCTAACGACGCACTATATGGAAGAGGCTTACCATCTGTGTGATGAGATTGCGATCATGGATCACGGTCGGATCATCGCGCAGGGAACGCCGCGTGATTTGCTGGCGGCGCACTTCGATGATGTGGTGCTGCAATTGCCGCTGGCGGATTTTCCCGACCCGGCTCCGGCGTTGGCGCTAACCGTGATACGGGGGCGGGACGCGGTGGAAATCCTGACCCGCGATGTCAACGCCGCCATTCAAGAGTTGCTGGCGCAACATATCTCACTGGCGCGGCTGCAAATTCGTCCGCGCACCCTGGAAGATCTGTTTCTGGAACTGACCGGTCGGGAGCTGCGTACTTGAATTTCAAGCGCTTTTGGGCCTTGCTGGTGTGCCGCAACTACGAATTTCTGCGCGACCGCTCGACGTTGACCTGGAATCTGCTGTTTCCGATCTCGCTGATCGCCGGATTCGCCTTCGCCTTTTCCGGGCCAGGCTTGGCGCTGTACAAAGTCGGGGTGTTGGGTGACATCGGCGGCAACAGCAGCGCCTTTCTCCAGACCCGTTATGTCCAGTTTGTGCCCGCTGCCGATCGGCTTGCCGCCCTGACTAAAGTTGAACGTCATCAACTCGATATGCTGTTTGATCCGACTGGAGGACGCTACTGGATCAATGACGAATCGCCCAAGGGTTATTTGCTGGAGCGGGTGTTGCGCGGGGCCGATGCGCCGCCCGCGTTCAGCAAGCAGACCGTCAATGGCCGGGTGATCCGCTATGTCGATTGGGTGATGCCGGGTGTGCTGGCGATGAACATGATGTTCAGTTGCCTGTTCGGTGTGGGCTACGTCATTGTCCGCTACCGCAAGAACGGAATGCTCAAGCGCCTGAAAGCCACCCCGCTGACCCCGCTGGAATTTTTGTCGGCGCAGGTCGCTTCGCGCTGGTGGCTGACCTTGGGAACGACGGTGCTGGTCTTTGTGGGCGCCGATTTCTTCATCGGGTTTCCCATGCACGGTTCCTATCTGAATTTGTTGTTGGTGTTCGCCATTGGCGCGCTGAGCCTGATCAGTCTGGGGGTGGTGGTGTCGGCCCGCACCACCAGCGAGGAACTGGCCGGCGGGTTGCTGAATTTTTTGAGTTGGCCGATGACGTTCCTGTCCGGGGTCTGGTTCTCGCTGGAAGGCGTCCACCCGTTTTTGCAGCAGTGCGCCCAGGTTGCGCCGTTGACCCACATGATCGATGCAGCGCGCGCGATCATGATTGACGGTGCCGGGCTGGCGGAGATCTCCGGGCACCTGCTGGCGCTGACGGCCATGAGCGCGGGATTGATGGCGTTCGGGGCGTGGCAGTTCCGGTGGGAGTGAGTTGGATGCTGAAAAGACCGAGGGTCATCGTTCATTCCCTTTGCTCACTTACCCGATATCCCTCTGATAATCGCCGCATGAACAGCACGACGGCTGCGCTGGATGGCAAATAAAGACGCCTGCATTTTATCGGTAACCTACTGGTAAATATCAATAGTTGTGTCGAATCCGACTGAACCAGTGCCCGGTTAAAGGTTAAAGAAAAATCGCTGTTTGACCTTTAACCTTTGCCCTTTGATCTCTAATCTTCAACCTTTCCTTGTCGAAGGAACGCCGCTTATGAGCATTGCCCACTTTCCCCCCGCCGAAGGTCTCTACGACCCGCGCAACGAACACGACGCCTGCGGGATCGGTTTCGTCGTCGATATCAAGAACCGCAAAAGTCATCAGCCGATCCGCCAAGGGCTGGAAATTCTGAGCAATCTCAGCCATCGCGGCGCGGTCGGGGCCGATCCGCTGGCCGGCGACGGAGCCGGGATCCTGTTGCAAGTCCCCGACGGTTTTCTGCGGGCGGAATGCGCCAGCCTCGGCATTGAACTGCCCGCCCCAGGTGACTACGCGGTCGGCATGGTCTTTCTCCCTCGCGACCTGCACGCCCGCACCGAAAGCGAAATCGCCCTGCAACGCGCCATAGCCGCCGAAGGCCAAATCCTGCTCGGTTGGCGCGACGTACCCACCGACAACTCCTGTCTGGGCCGCAGCGTTCGCCCCTCGGAACCGATCATCCGCCAGGTCTTCGTCAAGCGCGGCGCACGCTGTCCCGACGGCGACGCCTTTGAGCGCAAGTTGTTTGTGATCCGCAAACAGACCCATATCGCCATCTGGAACCGGGATCTGATTGGCCGCCAGCAGTTCTACGTCGCCTCGCTGTCGGCCCGCACCATCATTTATAAAGGCATGATTCTGGCCCGCAACATCGGCGTCTACTACCCTGAATTGCGCGATCCCCAGATGGAATCGGCCTTGGCGCTGGTGCATCAACGCTTCTCCACCAACACCTTTCCCACTTGGGCGCTGGCCCAGCCCTTCCGCTACCTCTGCCACAACGGCGAAATCAACACCCTGCGCGGCAATATCAACTGGATGCTGGCCCGCCGCCACAATATGACCTCGAAGTTGATGGGCGCGGACCTGGACAAACTGTGGCCGTTGATCGGCGACGGGGCTTCCGACTCGGCCACCTTCGATAACGCCCTGGAATTGCTGCTGGCTGGCGGCTACTCGCTGCCCCACGCCATGATGTTGATGGTGCCGGAAGCCTGGTCGGATAACCCGCTGATGGACCCGCAACGTCGCGCTTTCTACGAATACCACGCCGCATTGATGGAACCGTGGGATGGTCCCGCCGCGATTGCCTTCACCGATGGTCGCCGGATCGGCGCGACTCTGGATCGCAACGGTCTGCGCCCCGCCCGCTATCTGGTCACCAGCGACGATCAGGTCATCATGTCCTCGGAAATGGGCGTCCTGCCAATCCCGGAAGCCAAGATCATCAAGAAATGGCGCTTGCAGCCGGGCCGGATGCTGCTGATCGATCTGGAACAGGGCCGGATCATCGACGATGGCGAAATCAAGGAACAACTGGCCTCGGCGCATCCCTATCAAACCTGGCTCGACGCCACCCAGATTCACCTCAAAGACCTGCCCGCTGAAGTCGGCCCGATGGCGCCCGATGCTCAGACGCTCCTGCACCGGCAACAGGCGTTCGGCTACACCCAGGAAGATGTCCGCCTGTTTCTGACTCCGATGGCGCTTACCAGCGAAGACCCGATTGGTTCGATGGGCCGTGACATTCCGCCGGCGGTCCTCTCCGACCGTCCCAAGCTGCTTTACGACTACTTCAAGCAGAAATTCGCCCAGGTCACCAACCCGCCGATTGACCCGATCCGCGAAGAACTGGTGATGTCGCTGGTGTCGTTCATCGGCCCGCGTCCTAACCTGCTCGATCTGGACAGTGGCGGGGCGTACAAACGGCTGGAGGTCAAGCGCCCGATTCTCGACAGCGTCGATCTGGAGCGGATCCGCCGCATCGAATATCACGTCGATAAAGCCTTTCGCACCGCTACCCTCAGCATGTGCTACCCGGTGGAGCGCGGCGCGGATGGCATGGCCCGCGCTCTGGAAAATCTGTGCCGCGAGGCCAATGACGTGGTGCGGCGCGGCTACAACATCCTGATTCTCTCGGATCGCGCCCTCGATGCCGACCATATCGCCATTCCCGCCCTGCTCGCCACCGCCGCCGTCCATCATCATCTCAGCCGGGCCGGACTGCGTACCGAAGTCGGGCTGGTGGTGGAAACCGGCGAGGTCAAACGGGTTCACGACTTCTGCCTTCTGGCCGGTTACGGCGCGGAGGCGATCAACCCGTGGCTGGCCCTCGATACCCTGTCGGTCTCGCTCCCCTACCTGCCGCAGAAGATGACCGAGATCGAAGCCCATGAGCATTACACCAAGGCGATTTCCAAGGGCATTCTCAAGGTCATGTCCAAAATGGGCATTTCCACCTACCAGTCCTATTGCGGGGCGCAGATTTTCGAGGCGGTCGGGCTGGCCAGTGAATTCATCGACCACTATTTCACCGGCACCCAAGGCGTCATCGAAGGGATCAGTCTGAATGAGGTCGCCCGGGAAACCGTTCGCCGCCACCGGCACGCCTTCGGTAATGCGCCGCTCTACCGCAACGCCCTCGATGTCGGCGGCGAACTGGCTTACCGGTTGCGCGGCGAGGAACACGCCTGGACCCCGGAAACCATCGCTCTGCTGCAACATGCGGTTCGTTCCGGTGATTACGACCAGTTCAAGCTCTACAGCCGGGCCATGAATGATCAGCGCGATCATCTCCGCAACCTGCGTGGCCTGTTCGAGTTCCGCTTTGCCGGTCAACCGCTGTCGCTGGACGAGGTAGAACCCGCCGCCGAAATCGTCAAACGGCTGGCGACCGGTGCCATGTCGTTCGGCTCGATTTCCTGGGAAGCGCACACCACGTTAGCCATTGCCATGAACCGGATGGGGGCGCGTTCCAACACCGGCGAAGGCGGAGAAGACCCGGTACGCTATGTCCCGTTGGATAACGGCGATTCGATCCGCTCGGCGATCAAACAGGTGGCTTCGGGCCGTTTTGGCGTGACCACTGAATATCTGGTCAACGCCGACATGCTGCAAATCAAAATGGCCCAAGGTGCCAAACCCGGCGAAGGCGGCCAGTTGCCGGGCCACAAGGTCAATGACTGGATCGCCCGGGTGCGCCATTCCACCCCCGGCGTTGGCCTGATTTCGCCTCCCCCGCATCACGACATCTATTCCATCGAAGACTTGGCGCAACTGATTTTCGACCTGAAAAACGCCAATCCCAAGGCCGAGATCAGCGTCAAGCTGGTTTCGGAAATCGGGGTCGGCACCGTGGCTGCCGGGGTCGCCAAGGCCCATGCCGATCACGTCACCATTTCCGGCGAAGACGGCGGTACCGGAGCCAGTCCGCTCACCTCGATTCAGAACGCCGGATCGCCGTGGGAAATCGGTCTGGCCGAAACCCACCAGACCCTGGTTCGTAACGCCCTGCGTGGGCGGATTGAAGTACAGGTCGACGGTGGGCTGCGGACGGGCCGTGATGTGATCATTGGCGCGTTGCTCGGCGCAGATGGTTTTGGTTTTGGCACCGGGGCCTTGATCGCCGCCGGCTGCGTGATGATGCGGAAATGCCACCTTAATACCTGCCCGGTCGGGGTCGCCACGCAAGATGTTGAATTGCGGAAACGCTTTCCCGGCCAGCCCGCCCACGTCATCAACTTCTTCACCTTCCTGGTGCAGGAAGTGCGCGAATTGATGGCGCAGCTCGGCTTCCGCACCTTTGATGAAATGATTGGCCGCGCCGACCGGCTGGATATGCGTCGTGCCATTCACCACTGGAAAGCGCGAGGACTGGATTTCAGCCGGTTGCTGGCGATTCCACCGGCCTCGCCCGGCGTCGCCACTTACCACTGTGAAGAACAGAATCACGGTCTGGATGGCATTCTCGATCATCGCCTGATCGCCCAGGCCTTGCCGGCGCTGGAATCCCGCCAGCGGGTGCAGATTGAAAGCCCGATCCGCAATACCGACCGCACCACCGGCGCGATGTTGTCCGGCCAGATTGCCCGCCGCTACGGTCATGCTGGCTTGCCGGATGGCACCATTGATATCCGCCTGAACGGTACCGCCGGCCAGAGTTTCGGGGCTTTTCTAGCACGCGGCGTGACGCTCGATCTGGCCGGTCAAGCCAATGATTACGTCGGCAAGGGCCTTTCCGGCGGGCGGATCATCATTTATCCCGGCCCGGATAGCCGACTGCGGGCCGAAGATAACATCATCGTCGGCAATACCGTCCTCTATGGCGCGACTGCCGGTGAGTGCTACTTGCGGGGGGTCGCCGGTGAACGGTTTGGCGTTCGCAACTCTGGCGCGTTGGCCGTGGTAGAAGGAGTCGGGGATCACGGCTGTGAATACATGACCAGCGGCGTGGTGGTGGTGCTGGGACTCACCGGACGCAATTTCGCTGCCGGGATGAGTGGCGGCATTGCTTATGTGCTGGACGAAGCCGGCGATTTTGCCCGTCGCGCCAATCAGACGATGGTGGCGCTGGAGCCATTGAATGACGCTGAGGAATCGCTGCAAGTGCCGGTGTTGCCCGATCATTGGCGGGCGCTGGCCGGAGTCAAACTTCCCGACGATTTATTACATCACGATGCCCAGCGCTTGCAGATTCTGGTCGCCCGCCATGCCATTTACACCGGCAGCGAACCAGCGAAACGGGTGCTGGCGCAATGGCGCGAACTGTTGCCAAAATTCGTCAAGATCATGCCGCTGGATTATCGGCGGGCGTTGCAGGAATTGCAGAAGGCCCGTGCCGTGCAGAGTGCTGAGAAAGTTAGCATTGCGGCGTGAAAGCAGATCAAAGGTTACAGGCTAAAGGTTAAAGTCTAATGGGTAAACCAACTGGTTTTCTGGAAATCACCCGTGATGATCACGGCTATACACCGGTCGATGAACGAGTCAAACATTTCCACGATTTTGTGGTGCCGCTACCGGAACCAAAGGTGCGTGAGCAGGCCGCCCGCTGCATGGATTGCGGCATTCCTTATTGCCATCGCGGCTGTCCGGTACATAACATCATTCCCGACTGGAACGATTTGGTCTATCGGGGTAATTGGCGCGAAGCGCTGGACGTCCTGCATTCCACTAATAATTTCCCGGAGTTTACTGGCCGCATTTGTCCCGCGCCCTGTGAAGCCTCGTGTACTCTCAACTTCAATGATCAGCCAGTCACCATTAAAGACATCGAGTGCGCGATTATTGATAAGGGCTGGGCCGAGGGCTGGGTGACGCCACAGATTGCTGCTCATCGCACCGGCAAGCGAGTAGCCGTGGTCGGTTCTGGCCCGGCGGGATTAGCTTGTGCGCAACAACTGGCGCGAGCCGGTCATCAAGTCGTGGTGTTCGAGAAGAATGACCGAATCGGCGGCTTGCTGCGTTATGGCATTCCCGACTTCAAGCTGGAAACCGTGCTAATTGACCATCGTCTGGCGCAAATGCAGGCCGAAGGCGTCGAGTTTCGGCCTAATAACTATGTCGGCGTCGATATTTCCGCTCGTCAATTGCTGGCTGAGTTTAATGCGATTGTGCTGGCCGGTGGTTCCGAATTACCGCGTGATTTGAAGGTACCCGGCAGGGAATTGCGCGGCATTCATTACGCAATGGATTTTTTGACTCAGCAGAATCGTCGGGTGGCTGGACAAAAAATTGCGCCGGACATCGAGATTCTGGCGACTGATAAACACGTCGTGGTCATTGGTGGCGGTGATACCGGTTCTGATTGCGTGGGCACCTCGATTCGGCAAGGTGCGGGTTCGGTAACCCAATTAGAGATCATGCCTAAACCGCCATTACACGAAAATAAATTGCTGAGTTGGCCGAATTGGCCGCTGAAATTACGCACCTCTACGTCTCATGAAGAAGGCTGTGAACGCGATTGGGCAGTTACCACTAAAACCTTTATCGGGACTCATGGTCAGATCCGCGCCATTCAGATTATACGGCTGGAGTGGCAGAGCATCAATGGCCGACAAATCATGGTTGATGTGCCCGACAGTGCGTTTGAAATCAAAGCGGATTTAGTGTTGCTGGCGATGGGTTTTGTCCACCCGATCCATGAAGGCATGTTGCAGGAACTAGGGGTAGCACTGGACGAACGCGGCAACATTTGTGCCGGGACGAATGATTACCAGACGTCGCTTAATAAAGTATTCAGCGCTGGCGACATGCGGCGTGGACAATCGCTGGTGGTCTGGGCCATTCGTGAAGGTCGGCAATGCGCACATGCGGTGGATGAATTCCTGATGGGCAGTTCGGAGTTGCCGGTTTGACTACCGATACCGATTAATAATACCAATTTCCAGTAGGTTTTCGCATTTAGGTCTCCCGGGTTTCGTCATTCCCGCGAATGCGGGAATCCAGTCAGCCGCTTGGCGGTGCGTGATTTATTACCTTAGTAGGGTTAAAGGATAGCCCGGTTTTAACCTTTAACCCTGATCAAAGAGGTGAAAGTAATGAACTGGTTAGATGTGTGTGAACACCCTGCTTTGCAAAATTTACCTTTCAAGATCGAACTCGATGAGACTGGGAAGGTTATTATGGCGCCAACCAAGGTTTATCATTCAATCTATCAGGGGGAGATTGCCTACCGTTTGCGCACTCTCTCGCCAGCCGGAAAAGCCATCGTGGAATGTGCCATTGCTACTCGTAAGGGCACTAAAGTTGCCGATGTAGCATGGGCATCCCCAGAACGGCTCGCCATTATCTGGTCAGAAATTGAATGTTCGATAGCACCGGAGTTGTGCGTGGAGGTGCTGTCTTCCACTAATACCGGCAAAGAAATGCGTACCAAGCAGCAACTTTATTTCGAGAATGGGGCGTTGGAAGTCTGGACTTGCGATGCGGATGGCAACATGGTTTTTTTCAGCCCTACCGGCCCATTGGCGCAATCCGCGCTATTCCCGGATTTTCCCCTTCAACTGGTGTAGGGTTTCGCCAATGCCCGCGGGCTGAATATGGTCTCATCCAGCGCATACAGCGTATCCAGCAACGCTACCTGCAAGGTTCCTGGCCCCAGCGACCGCTCCGCCGCCAGCTCTCCTGCGACGCCAAAGAGCGTCAGTGCCGCTACGGTCGCGGTAAAAGTATCAGGCTCCACCGCTAGAAAGGCCCCAATCACTGCTGTTGCTGAACAACCGAGCCCAGTGACTCGCGCCATCAGTGGATGCCCGTTATGGATTTCCATAATTTGTAAACCGTCAGTCACATAATCCACCGCGCCGGTAATCGCAACGACTGCCCCACTATCTATTGCCAAGCGTTGTGCTGCATCCAATGCCGCCGTTGAACCATGCAGGCTATCGACACCTCTGCCCTCTCCCGCCTGCTGCACTAAGGTTAGAATTTCAGAACCATTGCCACGAATCACCGCCGGTTTTAACCGGACTAGAGCGCCTGCCGCCGTCTGGCGATAAAGTGTTGCTCCTGCGCCGACCGGATCGAGAATCCACGGTACCCCCACTTCCCCGGCCCGGATTGCCGCCAGCTTGCAAGCCGCAATCCATTCTGAATCCAGTGTTCCGATGTTCACCACTAACGCCTGACTCATAGCAACGAAGTCTTCCACTTCATCTATGGAATGAATCATCGCCGGTGACGCGCCGATAGCCAGTAACGCATTGGCGGTATTGTTCATCACCACGAAGTTAGTGATGTTATGAATCAGCGGTGCTTTATCCCGTACTCTCGTGATAAGAGACCACAATAGTTTCACATCGATGAGCTTGCATTTATCTAACATATGATCAATTTTTATCCATGAAAAATATGGATAGCCCAGAAAGATTAAAGGTTCAAATTTCTTTAGCCTTTAACCTTTAGCCTTTTTAAAAATTAGACTCGTCCATACAACTCCAGCCAATGCCGGTAACGCCCGGTGACCTCCGGTCCTACCTGGTTCCAGTGAAACCGCCAGCGCCAGCAACCATTAGAAACACCTGGTTGGTTCATCCGATGCTCACTGCCGAGTGCTAATACATCTTGCAGAGGCACTACTGCTAATTGGGCGACCGAGGCCAATGCTGCTCGCACCAGCAATTCCGGCATTTGTTCCTGTCCACCACCAAGATAATCAAACAAATGGGCGCGAGTTGGTTGATCCAGTTCGTTAAACCAGCCCAGGGTCGTATTGTTATCGTGGGTGCCGGTATAAACCACTGCATTGACAACATGGTTATGCGGCAGATAGGGATTATCGGCTCCGCTGCCAAAGGCGAAATGTAACACCTTCATGCCTGGCAACCCATGATCGTCGCGTAATTTTTCCACTTCTGGCGTAATAATACCTAAATCCTCTGCGACCAGCGGTAACGCCCCGAATTCCGCCGTTAATGCCTGAAACAAGGCATCACCCGGTGCCGGTTGCCAACGCCCTTTAACCGCTGTTTTAGCACTGGCCGGGATCTCCCAATAAGCCTCTAATCCTCGGAAATGATCAATTCGCAGTAAATCAAATTGCGTCAACTGGGTGCGAATCCGCTCTTTCCACCACTGAAAACCGTTTTTTTGCATTTGTTCCCAAGCATAATGTGGATTGCCCCATAATTGACCATCGGCTGAAAAATAGTCAGGCGGTACTCCGGCTACTACTTCCCGCTGACCTTGGCGATCCAGCAGAAATTCGTCGCGCCGCGACCACACATCAGCACTGTCGTAACCGACAAACAGCGGAATATCGCCAAAAATGAAGATCCCGTGTTCATTAGCATATTGCTTAAGCATCTCCCACTGTTGGTAAAACAGGAATTGTTCAAACTGGCATTGAGCCAAGATCTCGCCATATTGTCGCTGCGCCGTCGCGAGTGCCGCTGGTTGTCGATCCCGTAATTTGGCCGGCCAGTCAAACCATGCTCGTCGGCTATGCGCGATGCGGATGGCTTGATAGAGCGCATAATCATTCAGCCAATAACCCTGTTGGCGTAGAAAAGCCAAATAAGGGACTTGTGTTGCGCCGCCCCGTGCTTGAAAACTGATTCGTGCTTCAATTAGCCGTCGCTGGCGATAGGCCCAACCGTCTTCATTACTCTGTGGACCATTGTCAGCTTTTAACCAACCCGCCTTAATCAATGGTTCTAATGCAATCAATCGGGGATTGCCCGCATGAACTGATTGCGCCGAGTAGGGTGACAGATCATCATGTGGCGGTCCCAGTGGTAGCGTCTGCCAGACGCTAAAACCGCAAGCAGCCATAAAATCTACAAACCGGTAGGCGTCTACCCCTAGATCGCCGTTCCCGTAGCTACCCGGTAATGAAGTCGGATGCAACAGCACTCCGGCGCGACGACGGGACAAGGTTGAAATTTTGTTCAATGTAATACTCCAGATCAAGGGTTAGTCAGAGTTTCGAGGTTGAGAAACGAGCAGTTAAAAAATAAGCGGAAGGTATTATCCCGATTTTTTAGCTGCCGTGATGGAATTCTTGCCCCAGCATTTCCGGTGTTACTAGCACTACACCTTTTTCAGTGCGATGGAAGCGCCGAGCATCTTCTTTAGGATCTTCGCCGATGACAGTCCCCGGAGGAATCAGGCAGCCTCGTTCCATGATTACCCGCCGTAATCGGCAAGAGCGGCCAATATCTGTTCCAGGTAAGACTACAGCGTCGCGCAACTCGACATAGGAATGAACTTGTACCCGCTGAAACAGCATGGAATGGTTCACATAGCCGCCGGAAATGATACAGCCATCGGCAATCATTGAGTCCACGGCCATTCCGCGTCGGTCGTTATCATCAAAGACAAACTTGGCGGGTGGCGCATGGTCCTGATAAGTCCAGATCGGCCAGCGTTCATCATAGAGGTCTAGTTCTGGATCAATGCCGATCAGTTCCATGTTTGCCTCCCAGAAGGCATCCACGGTGCCGACATCACGCCAGTAGTTTTGTGTTCTGGTCTGGGCATCGTGGAACGGATAAGCGAACACCCGATTTTTGCCAAGTAGCCGAGGTAGAATATCCCGGGCGAAATCATGCTGTGAATCTTCCCGGCGGGCATCTTCTGCTAATTGTTGATATAGGAATTCGGTGCTGAACACATAAATTCCCATTGAGGCCAGTGATACGTCGGCCCGGCCTGGCAGTGTTTCTGGATCCTGCGGTTTTTCTACTAGACCAATGACTTCGTCGTGTTCATTCAGGGTCAATACCCCAAATTCGTGCGCACGCTCCTTTGAGACCTCCACGCAACCAATCGTCACATCTGCCTCACGTTCAACATGATGCGCCAGCATGGGGCCATAATCCATTTTGTAAATATGATCGCCCGCCAGAATCAGCACAAACTGGGGATCATGGCTACGGATAATATCCAGATTTTGATGAACTGCATCGGCGGTGCCCTTGTACCAGGATTCTTCATTTAACCGTTGCTGCGCGGGTAGCAATTCCACGAATTCGCCAAATTCACCGCGCAGAAACCCCCAGCCGCGCTGAATGTGTTTGATTAGGGAATGTGCTTTATATTGAGTCAGGACGCAGACTCGTCGAATGCCTGAATTGATACAATTGGAGAGTGGAAAATCAATGATTCGGTATTTGCCACCGAATGGTGTCGCCGGCTTGGTTCGCCAGAGGGTCAACTGTTTCAGTCGAGTTCCACGTCCGCCTGCCAAGATTAGTGCCAGCGTGTCTCGGGTCAGGCGGCTGACAAATCGCGAAGTCATCACGGTACTCATGCGTTTACTATCTCTCTTTGCTATGCTTTTTCAAGGTTCGAGGTCTTTTGCCGGGCGATGTTCGGGTGCGTATCTTGGTCAGGGGGTTTGGCACGAACTGCGAACGGTGGTTGGAAACTCCTCTATAGTAGGTGTAATGCGTTTTTTTACCACCGGATTGTTAGTTCTACTTTGTCAGATTACGAGCAACCATTTGATTTATAAAGTTTTATCAATTTTACTCACTTTATGTGAATTTTAGCGAAATCAATAGGTTGTGTTTCAATCTGACAAAGTAGAATTAGATAGCCCGGGAGAATCAGTCTTTTTGCGACGAGTGATCTTGGTCATCATGAACTTCAGAATCCAGTTTGTTCCGCCACAGTGCAATGATTGACGCTATTTTGTTGCATGAAGGACGCCATCCCGATCCGTTCGCGCTGTTAGGCTGTCACGGTTGCGGCAAGCGGGCTATTGTTCGGGTGTTTCTACCCGGCGCTCAACGTGCTTGGCTGGTCGATGTGGGTGAACCCTTGCAGCGGCTGGCCGATACCGACGTCTTCGAGTGGCAAGGCGCGGCTGAAGCTCTGCCTGTGCATTATCAACTGGCCTGGATTGATGCCACGGGTCAGGAATCCATCGTTTATGATCCTTATAGCTTTGCCCCGCAACTCAGTTTGTACGATCTGCATCTTTTTAATGAAGGTCGTCATCTGCATGCTTATCGAGTGTTGGGATCTCATGTTCGGGTCGTGAATGGTATTGCCGGTGTGTTGTTCTCGGTTTGGGCACCGAATGCTAATCGGGTTAGTGTGGTTGGTGATTTTAACAGTTGGGATGGGCGACGGCATCTGCTGCGGCGACGCGGTGGCGTCTGGGAACTGTTTATTCCTGGTGTAGAAACTGGAATGCGTTACCAGTTTGAAATTTGTCCTCAGGAATCTGCCGAATTGTTGCGCAAGAGCGATCCCTATGGTCGGTGCTTTGAGCGGCGGCCGGCGACAGCATCCATCATTGCTGATAACGCTGCTTATGCTTGGCGAGATGAACTCTGGATGGCGCGACGCCGTCGACAGGATTGGACTCGGGTTCCATTGACTGTCTATGAGGTACATCTGGGTTCTTGGCAACGCGATGGGCATGGCGGTTATCTGAGCTATGCCGATCTAGCTCAGCGTTTGGTGGCTTATGTGAGTGCTTTGGGTTTTACTCATATTGAATTAATGCCGATTACTGAACATCCGTTGGACGCATCCTGGGGTTATCAGCCGACGGGGTATTTTGCTCCGACCAGTCGGCATGGCGCCATTAATGATTTTTGCTACTTTGTTGATTACTGTCATCAGGCAGGTATTGGCGTTATTCTTGATTGGGTGCCTGGTCATTTTCCTAAGGATGATCATGGGTTGGCTCGGTTTGATGGTGCTTATCTTTATGAGTATGAAGATCCGGCTCGTCGAGAGCATCGGGGCTGGGGGACATTGGTTTTTAATTATGGTCGTAATCAAGTCAAGAATTTTTTGTTAGCCAGTGCTTGTTTCTGGCTGGAGGAATGTCATCTGGATGGTCTACGAGTCGATGCAGTTGCCTCGATGCTTTATCTTGATTATGCCCGTGATTCTGGCGAGTGGGCACCTAATCCCTTTGGAGGCAATGAGAATCTTGAGGCCATTGCTTTTCTGCGTGAACTGAATGAGGTTATTCATCGCCGCCACTCAGGAGTGTTGATGATCGCTGAAGAATCAACCGCTTGGCCGCTGGTAACCCGGCCTTCATGGATGGGCGGACTGGGTTTTGGTATGAAATGGAATATGGGCTGGATGCATGATACCCTGGAATACTTGTCTATTGATCCGGCGCTGCGTCGCTATCATCATGAACTGCTAACTTTTGGTTTACTGTATGCTTTTACTGAAAATTTTATGTTGCCATTATCCCATGATGAAGTGGTGCATGGTAAAGGTTCTTTATTAGCGCGAATGCCGGGGGATCGCCCACAGCGATTTGCTAATCTGCGGTTGCTTTATTTGTATATGTGGACTTATCCAGGTAAGAAATTTTTATTTATGGGCAATGAAATTGCTCAAGAGAGGGAATGGGATCATGCTGGAATGCTGGACTGGGGTTTGCTTAGCCAGATGGAGCATCGCGGTATTCAATTATTGATCCGTGATTTGAACCATCTTTATCGATCGATGACCAGTTTACATGAACAAGAGTTTGTGCAAGAAGGTTTTGAATGGCTGGATTGTCATGATGCTGTTCGATCAGTTGCTGTTTATCTGCGGCGTGGTGGTGGTGAATCTTGCCCGGCGATTGTTATTCTTAATTTTGCTGCAACCAGTCGTATTGGTTATCAAATTGGTGTGCCGTTACCCGGCCTTTATCATGAAATACTAAATTCGGATACTGGTTGCTATGGTGGGAGCGGAATGACTAATGAAGATTTATACGCAGCCCCGATTTTTTGTATGGGTCAACCCTGTTCGTTATTGCTGAATTTACCGCCACTGACTGGGATTGTGCTGACGCCGCACTGGAATATTTCTCGAGGAAAGCCGTAATGAAAATCCAAGGTTCTTATCTACTGGCTGGCCTGATGTTCGCTGCATCGGGTTGGTCTATTCAAGCCGCTGAAGTCCACGTTGCGGTTGCCGCCAATTTCACCGCGCCAATGCAGAAAATTGCCATCGAATTTCAGAAGGATACCGGCCATAAAGCCCTGCTCGCCTTCGGCGCGACCGGCAAGTTCTACGCCCAGATCAAGAACGGCGCACCCTTCGCCGTCTTGCTCGCCGCTGATGACAAAACCCCAGCTATCTTGGAAAGTGAAGGCAATGCGATCCCCGGCAGTTGTTTCACCTACGCGATTGGTACGTTGGTGCTGTGGTCTGCCCAATCCGGCATGGTCGATGATCAGGGTGCAGTATTGAAAAAGGGCGAATTTCAGCATCTCGCCATCGCTAATCCTAAAACTGCGCCCTACGGTGCAGCGGCTATCAAAATCCTGACTCAACTGGGCCTGCTCGACACCCTTCAACCCAAACTGGTCACCGGCGAGAATATCTCCCAGACTTATCAATTTATTGCGACCGGCAACGCTGAACTCGGCTTTGTCGCCATGTCGCAGGTGATGTTTGACGGCAAACTGACCAGCGGTTCCGCCTGGATCGTGCCGACCAACCTCCACGAGCCGATCCGCCAGGACGCAGTCATTCTCGCCAAGGGCAAGGATCAGCCCGCCGCCAAGGCTCTGGTTGACTACCTCAAGGGTAAAAAAGCGACTGCGATCATCCAGTCCTACGGCTACATGCTGCCCTGAGACCTTAACGGGTGCTGAGCGCTGTTGATCTGGCCGCCATCTGGCTCACCATCAAGCTGGCCACGATCACCACGGCGATCCTGCTGATCGTAGGGACTCCCATCGCCTGGTGGCTGGCGCGGACCCGTTCCCGTTTTAAAGGGCTGATCGGCGCAATAGTGGCGCTGCCGTTGGTGCTGCCCCCCACCGTCCTCGGTTTTTACCTGTTGATCACCTTGGGACCCCACGGACCGGTCGGCCAGTTCACCCAATGGCTGGGCATTGGGCTGCTGCCTTTTACCTTTGCCGGACTGGTGGTCGCCTCGGTGTTTTACTCCCTGCCGTTCGTGGTACAACCGTTGCAACTGGCGTTTGAGGCCATTGGTCCCCGACCGCTGGAAGTCGCCGCAACCCTGCGCGCCGGCCCCTGGAACAGTTTTTTCACTGTTGTCATCCCGCTGGCCAAACCCGGCTTCATCACCGCCGCCATTCTCGGTTTCACCCACACAATCGGTGAATTCGGCGTGGTGCTGATGATCGGCGGCAACATTCCTGAAAAGACCCGGGTGGTGTCGGTGCAAATCTATGATCACGTCGAGGCGCTGGAATACGCCGAGGCGCATGTGCTGGCCGGCGGCCTGTTGCTGTTCAGCTTTCTGGTGCTGCTGGCGCTGTATTCCCGCAAGGGGACCCGCGTTTGGCAATGACGCCTGATGCCGCAATTCGCGCCCGGTTTCAGGTGATCTGGCCGAGATTTACTTTGGACATCGATCTCACCTTGCCTGGTCGCGGGGTGACGGCGCTATTTGGGCATTCCGGTTCTGGCAAAACCACCCTGCTCCGCTGCCTGGCTGGACTGGAACGGCACTGCGTTGGGTTGCTGCATTTCAAGGGTGAAATCTGGCAAGACAGCGAACGCGGCATCTTCCGGCCCACCCATCAGCGCCCGCTCGGCTATGTGTTCCAGGAAGCCAGCCTGTTTCCGCATCTGTCAGTGCAGAAAAATCTCGATTACGGGCGCACCCGGGTGAATCACGCGCATAAAGTCTCGCTGGAAGATGTGGTGGAATTGCTCGGCATTGCTCACCTGCTTGACCGAATGCCCGACCGGCTGTCCGGGGGTGAACGCCAACGGGTAGCCATCGCCCGGTCACTGGCGACCAGTCCCGAACTGTTGTTGATGGACGAACCGCTGGCCGCACTCGATCTCAAGCGCAAGAATGAAATCCTGCCTTATCTGGAACGACTGCGCGACGAACTGGATATTCCGGTGTGCTATGTCAGCCATTCGCCGGATGAAGTGGCGCGGCTGGCGGACCATATCGTGCTGCTGGCCGAAGGTCGCGTGGTGGCGGCGGGTGGTTTGCGCGAGACGCTGGCGCGGCTCGACTTGCCGACTGCGTTTACCGAGGATGCCGGCGTGGTGATCGAGGCCGTGGTGGCGAGCCACGATGAAGCCTATCACCTGACCCGGCTTGATTTTCCGGGGGGCAGTGTGGTGGTTGCCCGTCGCCCGGAAGCCATTGGCCGCCAACTGCGCTTCCGGATTTACGCCCGCGATGTGAGTTTGACCCTGACCCGCGCCGAAGGCACCAGCATCATTAACCTGCTGTCCGCCACCGTCACTGAGGTGGCCGATGCCGATACCCCGGCGCATGTTCTGGTTCAGCTGGATGTCGGAGGAACGCCCCTGATCGCCCGAATTACCCGCCGCTCCCGCGATCATCTGCACCTCGCGCCGGGTCAACCGCTATGGGCGCAGATCAAGGCCGTGGCCCTGCTGGCGTGACTTTGCGGCTTTCCTCCGGTGGACCCGGAAAAATGTCCTAAACTAACCTGCAAACCTTTCCAATCACCTAAACTTGCGAGAATCGCCCATGTCCTCCCGCGCTCGAGTCTGGCCCGGAAAACCCTATCCGCTTGGCGCCACCTGGGATGGCAAGGGCGTCAATTTTGCGCTGTTTTCCGCCCACGCCGAAAAGGTCGAACTCTGCCTGTTCGATTCCTCCGGCCAGCGCGAGATCGAGCGGCTGATCCTCCCGGAAAACACCGATCAGGTCTGGCATGGCTACGTCCCCGGTTTGTGGCCCGGCACCTTGTACGGCTATCGGGTCTCCGGGCCTTATGAGCCGCACATTGGTCACCGCTTCAATCATCACAAACTACTGCTTGATCCCTACGCCAAGCAGTTCTACGGCATCCTGCATCTGCGCGACGAGCATTGCGGCTATCAGGTGGGCCATGCCAACGCCGACCTCTCGTTCGATACCCGCGATAACGCCCGCGACATGCTCAAGTGCGTGGTGGTCGATACCAGCTTCAACTGGAATGGCGACCGTCCGCCGGAAACGCCCTGGTCGCGATCCTTGATCTATGAAACGCATGTGCGCGGCTTCACCGTCCGCCATGAGGGCATTCCCCATCATCTGCGCGGAACCTGCGCCGGCCTGGCCCACCCCGAAATCATCAAGCACCTGCAAGCGCTCAGCATTACCGCGGTGGAATTGATGCCGGTTCACGCCTTCGTTGATGACCGGTTTCTGGTGGATCGCGGGCTGCGCAACTACTGGGGCTACAGTACCTTATGCTTCTTTGCCCCGGAGCCACGCTATCTGAGCGGCGGCGAACTGGGTGAATTCAAAACCATGATCAAGCGCATGCATGACGCCGGGATCGAGGTGCTGCTGGATGTGGTCTACAACCACACCGCCGAGGGCGATCAGATGGGGCCAACCCTCAGCTTCCGGGGCATCGACAACGCCTCCTATTATCGGCTCCAGCCCAGCGACCGTCGCCACTACGTTAATGACACCGGTTGCGGCAACACCCTGAACCTGATGCATCCACGGGTGTTGCAGATGGTGATGGACAGCCTGCGCTACTGGGTCAACGAGATGCACGTTGACGGGTTCCGCTTCGATCTGGCGGTGACGCTGGGCCGGGAAGATCACGGCTATGACCGGTGGGGCGGCTTCTTTGACGCCATCCGTCAGGACCCGGCGCTGTCGCGGGTCAAAGTCATCGCCGAGCCGTGGGACATCGGCCCGGGTGGTTATCAACTCGGCAGCTTTCCCGCCGGCACTGCCGAATGGAACGACCGGTTCCGCGACACGGTGCGCGGGTTCTGGCGCGGCGATGACGGGATGATCGCCCGGCTGGCACCCAACCTGCTGGCCTCCAGCGACCTGTTTGAACACGACTTCCGGCGACCGTGGGCAACGGTCAACTATATCGCCAGCCATGACGGGTTCACCTTGGCTGATCTGGTCAGTTATAACGACCGCCACAATCAGATCAATGGCGAAAATAACCGTGATGGTCACCCCTCCAATTTCAGTTACAACTACGGAACTGAGGGCGAGACTCCCGATCCGGTGATCCGCGAGATCCGCCAGCGCCAGCGCCGCAATCTGTTAGCGACGGTGTTGCTGGCCCAGGGCACACCGATGCTGCTGGCCGGCGACGAGTTTGGGCGCAGCCAGCAGGGCAACAACAACGCCTATTGTCAGGACAATGAGGTCAACTGGCTGAACTGGACTGACATCCCCGCCGAAGAGCAGGAATTTCTGGATTTTGTCCGCCGGCTGGTCAACCTGCGTCACGAACATCCGGTGTTGCGCCGGCCCCGCTTTCTGCACGGCTCACAGGTCTCCAAAACCACGGGCTTGCGTGACATCGAATGGATCAGCCCCGGCGGCGGAGCCATGAATGAGTACCACTGGCAAGAGCCTAAAGCCCGCTGTTTCGGGATGTTGCTGGCGGGCGACTCCGGCGAATACTTTACCCCGGACGGTTATCCAGCCAATGACGACACCCTGCTGATCCTCTTCAATGCCGGTACCGACCAGGTGCCCTTCCGAATGCCGACGGTCAAAGACGCCGCTGGCTGGCGCTGCCTGCTGGACACCGTTAATCCCCAGCAAGTGGTTGGCGCGGTGGTACTGCCTGCCGACGGCGATTTCACGGTTGAACCCCGCTCCACCGTCATTCTGGCACTGACCTCGGAAACGCCCTGATATATCGGCATAATGGCAGCCTGTTACAATTTACAGTACCCGGTGGACACGCGCCGTTCACCGGGTTTTTTCTTTGTGGCCTATCAGGAGCCAACCCCATGATCAAGCACCTCTTTCAACGGCTATCCATTCCGATATTGACCTTCGGGCTGCTGACTGCGCCGGCGCTCCGGGCAGCCGATCTGACCCTGCTCAACGTCTCCTACGATCCGACCCGCGAGCTGTATCAGGACGTTAACCGCGCTTTCAGCGCCTACTGGAAAACTAAAAGCGGCGGCGATAACCTGACGATCCGACAATCGCACGGTGGTTCTGGCAAGCAGGGCCGGGCCGTGATCGACGGTCTGGAAGCGGATGTTGTTACTTTGGCGCTGGCCTACGATATTGATGCCATTAGCGCCAAAGCCGGGTTGCTGCCCAAGGACTGGCAACAGCGACTGCCCAATAACAGTTCCCCCTATACCTCGACGATCGTGTTTCTGGTTCGTAAAGGTAACCCGAAAGGGATTAAAGACTGGGATGATTTAATCAAGCCTGGGCTTGCGGTGATCACCCCTAACCCTAAAACTTCTGGTGGCGCTCGTTGGAATTATCTGGCGGCCTGGGGTTATGCACTGCACCGGAATGGCAACGACGAAGTTAAAGCCAGGGAATTTGTTACTAAACTATTCAAGAACGTCCCGGTGCTGGATTCCGGCGCACGCGGTTCCACTACCACTTTTGTAGAACGTGGCATTGGCGATGTGCTGCTGGCTTGGGAAAACGAGGCATTTCTGGCGATTAAGGAACTGGGGCCGGATCAATTTGAAATGGTTGTTCCTGTTGAAAGTATCTTGGCTGAACCGCCGGTTGCCTTGGTAGATAAGGTTGTTGATCGACACGGAACCCGCCCCGTCGCTCAGGCCTATCTGGATTATTTGTACAGCGATGACGGCCAGACGTTGATCGGCAAGCACTTTTATCGCCCTCGTAATCCGGCCATTGCTGTCCGCTTCACTCAGCAATTCCCCACCATCAAGCTGTTTACCATTGATGAAGTATTTGGCGGTTGGCAGCAGGCGCAGCAAACTCACTTCGCCGATGGCGGCATATTCGACCAGATTTATCAGTAAACCGGTGCTGCACCGACTTTTAAAGGCAATGGCCTGATGCAATTCCGTCTCAAACAACGCAGCGTCCTGCCGGGTTTCAATCTCGCCTTAGGCTATACCCTGCTGTACATGAGCCTGATCGTGCTGATTCCGCTGTCAGCGGCGTTCATCAAGACCGCCGATTTAACGTGGACAGAATTCTGGGCAGTCGTGACTACGCCCCGTGTGCTGGCCTCTTACCGATTGACCTTCGGTGCCTCATTGATTGCTGCGCTGATCAATGTCAGCGCTGGATTAGTCATCGCTTGGGTTCTGGTGCGTTACTCATTCCCCGGCAAGCGGTTGGTGGACGCGATGGTTGATCTGCCGTTCGCCTTGCCGACCGCCGTAGCCGGCATCGCTCTCACCGCCCTGTACGCTAGTAATGGCTGGATCGGCAGTGTTCTGGCTTTGATCGGGATTAAGGTCGCCTTTACTCCACTGGGCGTAGTCGTCGCACTGGTGTTTATCAGCCTGCCGTTTGTGATCCGCACCGTGCAGCCGGTGCTGGAAGATTTGGAAGCCGAAGTCGAGGAAGCCGCCGCCTGTCTCGGCGCGACCCGCTGGCAGACTTTCCGCTGGATCATTTTTCCTGCGGTTCGCCCTGCGTTGCTGACGGGCTTCACCCTGGCTTTTGCCAGGTGCATTGGTGAATACGGCTCGGTGATTTTTATCGCTGGCAACCTGCCGATGGTCTCGGAAATCACCCCACTGCTCATTGTGACCAAGCTGGAGCAGTATGACTATCGCGGCGCAACCGCTATTGCAGTGGTCATGCTGGTGATTTCTTTCCTGCTGCTGTTGTTGATTAACCTGCTCCAATGGTGGAGTCGGCAGCGTCATGCCATTTGACCGAGGATTTGGATAACCATGCTGGTCTCGCCCATTCAACGGGCTATTACTGAACCGCCCATCGTCCGCCGATTGCTGATTGGCCTGACCCTGGGTTTTCTGACCCTGTTTCTGTTTCTTCCGCTGGCCGCGGTGTTCTACGAGGCGCTCCGTAAAGGGCTGGGGGTATACTTCGCTGCGCTGGTTGATCCAGATGCGGCAGCGGCAATCCGGCTGACCCTGCTGTGCGCGATGATTGCAGTGCCACTGAATCTGGTCTTTGGTATTGCCGCCGCTTGGGCAATCGCCAAATTCGAGTTCCATGGCAAAAGTGTCCTCATTACTCTGATTGATCTGCCGTTCGCAGTATCACCGGTGATCGCCGGATTGATCTATGTGCTGATGTTCGGCGCTCAAGGTTGGCTGGGGCCGTGGCTGGCGGCGCATGACATCAAGATCCTCTTTGCCGTCCCCGGCATTGTGCTGGCGACCGTGTTTGTCACCTTCCCGTTCATCGCCCGCGAATTGATCCCGTTGATGCAGGAGCAGGGGATTGAGGAGGAGGAAGCGGCGCTGGTGCTGGGCGCGAGTGGCTGGCAAACCTTCTGGCGAATTACCCTTCCCAACATTAAATGGGGCCTGCTGTACGGCGTGGTGCTTTGCACCGCCCGGGCGATGGGCGAATTTGGCGCGGTATCGGTCGTCTCCGGCCATATTCGCGGCGCGACCAATACCTTGCCGCTGCAAGTCGAAATTCTCTATAACGAATATCAATTCGCGGCAGCGTTCGCGGTCGCATCGCTGCTGACTGTGCTGGCGCTGGTTATGCTGGCGGTCAAGGCCCTGATTGAATGGCAGGCTCACCAAACGCGGCGGGCCGCGCTGGCGGCAAAAGGAGAAACTGAAGGATGAGCATTGCAATTCGCGCCCTAATCAAGCGTTTTGGCCACTTTACCGCGCTGGCCGGGATTAACCTGGACATCCAGACTGGAGAACTGGTCGCCCTGCTTGGCCCGTCTGGCTGCGGGAAAACCACCCTGCTGCGCATCATTGCCGGACTGGAAAATGCCGATTCCGGCGCGATCCAGTTCGATGGCCAGGAAGCCGGTCATCGCCATGTTCGCGATCGAAATGTTGGTTTTGTGTTTCAGCATTACGCGCTGTTCCAGCACATGACCGTGTTTGAAAACATTGCCTTTGGTTTACGGGTGCGACCCCGCGCCCGGCGGCTTGGCGAGATACAGATTCGTGCCAAGGTACAGGAACTCTTAAGTCTGATTCAACTGGAATGGCTGGCTGGCCGCTATCCCTCGCAATTGTCCGGCGGGCAACGGCAACGTATCGCACTGGCCCGGGCGCTGGCGGTGGAGCCGCAGGTCTTGCTGCTGGATGAACCGTTCGGGGCGCTGGATACCAAGGTTCGCAAGGAGTTGCGCCGCTGGCTGCGCCGTTTGCATGATGAGCTGCACATGACCAGCGTCTTCGTGACCCATGATCAGGAAGAAGCGCTGGAAGTCGCGGACCGGATCGTGGTGATGAATCATGGCCAGATCGAACAGATTGGTTCACCACAGGAGGTGTACGACACTCCGGCCACCCCGTTCGTCTACCAGTTTCTTGGCCATATCAACTTGTTCAAAGGTCGGGCCCATGCCGGCTGGGTGCGGCTCGGTGGATTGCGGGTGCCCGCGCCGGAATATCAGAACGCCAAACATACTCCCGCTATGGCTTATGTCCGTCCGCACGATATTGATCTGCTGCGCGAACCGGAGGACGGCGATACCACCTTGGCAGCCACGGTGAGTCGAGTGTCGATTCTCGGTTCACTGGTGAGGCTGGAATTGCTCCAGCAGTCGGATGGCGAAATCGCCGAGGTGGAAATGACCCGTGAGCGCTATGCCACTGATCCGCTGCAGCCTGGCGATGCGGTATTCGTTAAACCGCGCCAATTGCGGATCTTCCTGCGCGATGATTCTATTGACTATCCGCCAGTCTACTGGAATGGCGGGGGCATCTGATGGGGTTTGATGGGTTGAAATTCACTTTGAATCACACCCTCCATTCATGTGCGCCCGCCTTGACCCTGTAGCGGCCAATCCGTAGCATGAGCGTTTTCTTTCCCCTCCGTGTTTCTCCTAAATTTGCCAACACCATGACTATTGAATCCATCCGCGCACCGGTCGCGGACGACCTGCAAGCGGTCAACACCCTGATTCGCCAGCAACTTCACTCCGATGTGGCGCTCATTAAGCAGTTGGCCGGCTACATCATTGATAGCGGCGGCAAACGGCTGCGGCCGGTAACTACGCTGTTGGCGGCGCAGGCTTGCGGTTATGGCGGCGACCAGCACATTGTCGCTGCCGCCATTATTGAATTTATCCACACGGCGACGTTACTGCATGACGACGTGGTGGATGAATCCAGCCTGCGGCGCGGGCGACAAACGGCCAATGCGATCTGGGGCAATCAGGCCAGTGTGCTGGTCGGCGACTTCCTCTACTCGCGGTCATTCCAGATGATGGTTGGCGTCGGCGATCTGCGGGTGATGGCGATTTTGGCCAACACCACGAACGCCATTGCTGAAGGCGAGGTGTTGCAATTGCTGAACTGCCATGATCCCGACACGACCGAAGAACGCTACATGGCGGTGATTCATTCCAAGACGGCCCGCCTGTTCGAGGCCGCCGCGCAGTTGGGCGCGGTGCTGGCAGGGTTGCCGCATGAGCAGGAACAGGCGCTGGGTCGCTATGGCATGCACCTGGGCACGGCGTTCCAGTTGATTGACGATGCGTTGGATTACAGCGCTTCCCGTGCAGAGTTGGGCAAGAACATCGGCGACGATCTAGCTGAAGGCAAGCCGACCTTGCCGTTGATTTATGCGTTGCGCCACGGCAACGCCGAGGAAACACAACAGATTCGTGCAGCGATCGAACACGGCGGACTGGAGCAGATTGAAGCGATCACCCATACTATTGAGTCGACTGGCGCGCTGGTCTATACTGAGCGCCTTGCTGTTGAAGAGGCCGAAAAAGCGGTTGCTTTTTTGGACATTTTGCCAGAGCGGCCTGCCAAAAAAGCGCTGGTTCGTCTGGCCCGGTTCGCAGTAAGCCGTCGATATTAATCCCTTCCCCTGTCGGGGTGTAGCTCAGCCTGGTAGAGCACTGCCTTCGGGAGGCAGGAGTCGCAGGTTCAAATCCTGTCACCCCGACCATCAAATCAATCGCTTATTGCAACGGGCAGTTTCGCGGGTTCCCTGATTGTCGCTAAATTGTCGCCGAGTACGTCCATAAAAATTCCAGCGCACGCGGATAGTCATGCTGATCCCGCGTCCTCCAGCCGCCGTCGCGCCAATTCTGGCGGCAACAACGCCAAAATCCGGGCCAGTTCCGGGCCATGCAATTCACCGGTCAGTGCCGCCCGCATTGGCATAAACAACGCCTTGCCCTTTGCGCCTGTACGCCGCTTGAGATCGTCAAACAACGGTTGATAGACTCCGCCATGTTCGGCATAGGCGGCCAGAGCCTGGGCAAAAAATGCGGAACCGGTCTGCGCGATTAGCGCCCGGCTATCCTCGCTCAGGGGCAACTCCGCACCAAACAGCCGCCCCGCCCAGAAAGCGGCATCCGCGGGGAAGCGGATATTGGGCCGTACCGTGGCAACAAACGCCTCCCGGCAGGTCGTCGGCACCTCGTCAACAACCGCCGACTCCAACCAGGCCCACAGCCGCTCCGGGTCGGCGCGTTGTACCGCTTCACTCTGCCAGTGCAGCAATTGCGCTTCGTCGTAGCGGGCGGCAGCGCGGCCCAATCGCTCCAGCGTAAATCCTTCAGCCAGTTCAGCCAACGGCATCCAGCGGTCGCGTTCATAACTGTGGCCCAGCCGGGCCAGATAATTCAGCAGCGCCTCGGGCAGATAACCGGTAGCCCGCAACTCGCGGACGCTGAAATGGCCTTCGCGTTTCGACAAGGGTCCACCGTCGGCCCCGACGATCAGCGCCAAATGGCCGTAGCGTGGCGCGGGCAGGCCCAGCGCCTCCAGCAATAACAACTGGCGCGGGGTGTTGCTCAGATGATCTTCGCCGCGCAACAGGTGAGTAATGCCCATCAAGGCATCGTCTACGGCGTTGGCGAAGAAAAATTGCGGTCCGCCATCGGCCCGGCGAATGATGAAATCGCCGATGTCATCACTGGCGAACTGTTGCGGGCCGCGGGCCAGATCGGTGAATGGCACCCGTTGCCCCGGCGGAGTCCGAAACCGTAAGGTCGGTTGCAAACCGCGCTCGCACCGGGCCTGTCGTTCAGTCGCGCTCAATCGGGCGCAAGTCCCGGCGTAACGGGGCGGTCGTCCGGCAGCCAACTGTGTTTTCCGACTCAGCGCCAGTTCCACCGGAGTGCAGAAACAGGGGTAAACCTGATCGGTGGTTTCCAGCCGCTGGTAGTGTTCAGCATAGATCGCTGCTCGTTCCGACTGGGCATAAGGCGGATGCAGGCCACCCCTTTCCGGCCCTTCCTGCCAGTCCAGCCCCAGCCAGCGCAAATCCTCCAGCAGTGCCGCCACATACTCCGGGCGGCTACGGTCGCGGTCGGTATCTTCAATCCGCAGCAGAAAACAGCCCTGCTCACGCCGGGCCAGCAGGGCGTTGAACAGCGCGGTGCGGACATTGCCCAGATGCAGATAGCCGGTCGGACTGGGCGCAAACCGGGTTTTACAGGCTGTGGTCTTCATGGTCGGCATGGTAGCGGAAAGCGCTAAACGCCGCCAAATCTGGCAGCCAATGGATTAGCCGACTATCATGCGGCGTAATTTCTCACCACTTGGCGATTCTCCCATGCTTAAACGCTTTTCATTATTGACCACCGCTATGCTTACTTTGGCCGGCTCCCTCGCGCTGGCCGGCACTCAGGTCCAGCTCAACACCAGCCTTGGCCCGATCACGTTGGAACTGGCCGATGACCAGGCTCCCAAGTCCGTCGCCAATTTCCTGACTTACGCCCGCGACGGTTTTTACAACGGCACGATCTTTCACCGGGTGATCGGTGATTTCATGATTCAGGGCGGCGGTTTCACCACCGACTTCCAGCAGAAACCGACCCGTGCGCCGGTGCCCAACGAAGCCAATAATGGCCTGAAAAACCTGCGCGGCACGGTGGCAATGGCCCGCACCAGCGATCCAAACTCGGCCACCGCCCAGTTTTTCATCAACGTCAAGGACAATCCGCCGCTGGATCACCGCTCGCCAACCCCGCAAGGTTGGGGTTATGCAGTATTCGGCAAGGTGGTCAGCGGCATGGATACCGTGGACAAGATTCGTCAGGTGGCCACCGGCGCCGGTGACGCTCCAAAAACTCCGGTTCTGATCGAATCAGTCACAGTATTGCCCGCGCCTGCCGCCGCGCCTGCGCCCAAACCGATCGGCGAGGTTGAGGTTCCGCCGGCACCGCCCGCTGCCCCTGTTTCCGCCAAACCCTGAGTTTTCAACCATGATCAAATTACACACCACCCTCGGCGTGATCGGCATCGAGCTGGACGCCGCCCGCGCCCCGGTCACCGTCGCCAATTTTCTCCAGTATGCCGAGGACGGGTTCTACGACGGCACTTTGTTCCACCGGGTCATCCCCAACTTCATGATCCAGTGCGGCGGCCTTGAAGCCGGGATGAAGCAGAAATCGACCCGTTCGGCGATCCAGAATGAAGCCGATAACGGTCTGAAAAATAAGGTGGGTTCGCTGGCGATGGCCCGCACCTCGGAACCGCATTCCGCCACCGCACAGTTCTTCATCAATCTCAAGGACAACGACTTTCTCGACTATCGCAGCGCCAGCGCCCAAGGCTGGGGTTATTGCGTGTTCGGGCAGGTGGTGGACGGCATGGATGTAGTCAACGCCATTGCCAAAGTCGGAACCACCAGCCGGCGCGGCCATCAGGATGTGCCGACCGATGATGTTCTGCTTGAAAAAGTCGAGATCGGCGGCGAACCACCTGCGCCATGACCACGCGGTTCATCGCCGATCTGCATCTTGAACCGGCCCATCCGGGTCGGACGGCGTTGCTGGTGGACTTTCTGCACCGGCAGGCCAGATCGGCGGACGCTCTGTATATTCTGGGCGACCTGTTTGACACATGGATTGGCGATGACGATGAAGCCGAACTGGGATTAACCGTGGTTGCCGCTCTGCAAACTCTGACCGAGAGCGGCGTCCCGGTGTTTTTCCTGCACGGTAACCGCGACTTTTTGCTCGGCGAATGCTTTGCGGCGGCTACCGGCGTGCAGTTACTGTCGGAAAGCGTAGTCATTGATCTGGCGGGAGAGCGGGTGTTGCTGCTGCATGGCGACACGCTCTGCATCGACGATGCCGACTATCAGGCGTTCCGCGCCCAAGCCCGCAATCCAGCCTGGCAGGCGCACATGTTGGCTTTGCCCTTGGCGCAACGGCGGGCGCTGGCCGGCCAATTGCGGGAAACCAGTCGGCAAGCCACCGAGCAGAAAGCGGCGAAAATCATGGAGGTCAACCCTGATGAAGTGGAGCGGGTCATGCGCCATCGCGGCGTTTATCGCCTAATTCACGGCCATACCCACCGACCAGCGATTCATGCCTGGCTTTTGGACGGCCAACCGGCGCGGCGGGCGGTACTCGGCGACTGGCGGGATGAGCAAGGCAGCGTGTTGTGCTGCGCTGAATCGGGCTGGCGGCTGGAACCGATTGCCCGTTCTGGCGGCTGACCTCTCGCCGAAGCGTCCAGCCATCTTGAGCAGGGTTCGCTGGAATAGTTGACTAACCGGCTAGGTTAATATAGTTTTCCTGCTTATCAGTCAGGAATTCCCTTAAATCGGCCACCAGCGAGGTACCCCGGATGAAACTTTCGGCCAAAGGCCGTTATGCCGTGACGGCCATGATGCACCTTGCCATTCACGACCGGCTGGGACCGGTCACGCTCTTCGAGATTTCTCAGTGCCAAGGCATTTCGCTGTCCTATCTGGAACAGTTGTTCGCCAAATTACGCAAGCACGATCTGGTGGAAGGCGTGCGTGGCCCAGGCGGCGGTTACCGGCTGGCGCTCCCCCCGGATCGGGTGACGATTGCCAACATCGTCAGCGCCGTGGACGAACGGCTGGACGCCACCCGTTGCGCTGGCCGGGAAAATTGCCAGGAAGGCCGGCCCTGCCTGACTCATGAACTGTGGACCGAACTGAGCGGCCAGATTTTCAACTTTCTGGAAGGCATTACTCTGGCGCAGTTCCTCAAGCGTCCCGAGGTTTGCGATGTGGTACGCCGCCAGAACAGCGCTTTGCCCCGGTGCGAACGGTCGGTTCAGCGCTTCCCGGCGGTCATGCCGATGTAGGCGCGGTCGCCCGCACCCATGCCGGAGCCGGTTTATCTCGATTATGCGGCGACGACCCCGGTTGACCCGCGAGTCGCCGCCCGGTTGATCCAGTATTTGACGCTGGATGGCGACTTTGGCAATCCCTCCTCTAGCACTCATCCCTATGGCCGAACTGCGGCGCAAGCGGTAGAAATCGCCCGCGCCCACGTTGCCGCCCTGCTCCGTGCTGATCCCCGCGAGATGATCTGGACCTCAGGCGCGACCGAGGCCAACAATCTGGCCCTGCACGGCGTCATGGCGGTTAACCGCAAACCGCGCCGACACTTCATCACCGCAAAAACCGAGCATAAGGCCGTGCTTGATGTTTGCCGGGCGTTGGCGCAAGACGGCTGTGCGATCAGCTACCTGGACCCGGAACCGGACGGTCGGATTGCGCCGGATCGACTGGCGGCGGCGCTGCGGCCCGATACTGCGCTGGTGTCGCTGATGCACGTCAATAACGAAACCGGTGTCATTCAGGATATTGCCGCTTTTGGTGCAATCACGCGCCAGCATGGCGTGTTGCTGCATGTTGACGCCGCCCAGAGCGCTGGCAAATTGCCCCTCGATATGCAAACCCTGCCGGTGGATCTGCTGAGTCTCAGCGCCCATAAGCTGTACGGCCCCAAAGGCGTCGGGGCGCTGTATGTTCGGCAATGTCCGGTGCGCGTGCGATTACAACCGTTGCTGTATGGCGGCGGTCAGGAGCGCGGCTTGCGGGCCGGGACCTTGCCCACTCACCAGATTGTGGCGATGGGCGAGGCGTTCCGGATCGCCGGCGAGGAGATGGTCGCGGAACAGGCGCAGATTCGCGAATGGCGCGACCGGCTGTGGCGCGGATTGGTTGAATTGGGGGGGGTGGCGTTAAACGGTCATCCCGAACGCCACATTGCCGGCATTCTCAATCTCAGCTTTGCCCGGATTACCGCCGAGGCGCTGCTGGCGGCGATTCCAGAAATCGCGGTATCCACCGGTTCTGCTTGCACCTCGGTGGGTAACGAACCGTCGCATGTGTTGCGGGCGATGGGTTGCGATGAATGGCGGATGCGCGGTGCGGTGCGATTCAGCCTGGGCCGCTTTACCACCGGCGAGGACATTGACGTTGCCGTTGCTACCGTCAGCGCGGCGGTCCGGCGGTTGCGGGCCTTATCGCCACTTCAGTGAATCTTGACCTGCCTCCTCTGCGTCGTTGGCTGATTGAACGCGCCGTCGTGGTTCTCAGCCTGGCGGTTGATCCCGTTCTCCCGGCGGAATGGGAGGCGCGGTGTGCCCCCTTGAATCCCGCTGAACGTGAGCGGGCGCAAGCCTTTTACTTTGAATCGGATCGGCACGCTTATGTGGCGGCGCACGCGCTGCTTCGTCATTCGTTAAGCGCAGTGATTCCGGGTGAACCTGCCGACTGGCGTTTCATGGCCGGCCCGTTCGGTAAACCACGACTCATTGATCCGCCGCCAGGATTAGACCTGAGGTTTAACCTTTCCCATTGCCGAAGCCGGGTCGCTGTCGCGTTAGCGCTGCGCGCTGAAGTGGGGGTGGATGTGGAGGCTCTCGACCGCACGGCCCGGCTTGATCCAGGCATTGCTGACGCCTGCTTTGCCCCGGACGAGGCGGCGACACTGCGGGCTATGGGCGATGAAGTCCTCCGGCGCGAGCAGTTCCTGCGGTTGTGGACCTTGAAGGAAGCCTGCATTAAGGCCACCGGTCGCGGCTTGTCACAGCCACTCAATGCGTTCAGCATCGATCTCGACCGGCTGTCCGTCCGGTCGCCGCAGTTGGCGATGATTCACTGGCGGCTGGCTCAGTGGCAAGTCGGAGAACATCTGGTCGCGGTAGCGGTGGATTGGCCCTATTTAACACCAGTATGCTTCATTCACCGGTTGCTGGTAAATCGCCATTGATGTTTATTAAGGCTTGAGCAGGCCCCTAATAATTTTGCTCAGATAAGCAATCAGAACCACGGCAAAAAACAAGATGATGATCCAATCACCCTGGTGGAATAATCCTTTAAATCCCATAGCAAAATCATTGAGAAACGGGTGGTCGATAATGAGTATATCGGAATGATGGAGCCGGAGAAATATATAGAGAGCAAACAGGGTGGCCAGAATTGAAAGAGTTCGCAACATGCGAAATATTGATGCGCCAAAAAGAGCTAATCGCTCGGACTTGCTGGCCAGCGCCAAAAGATTCAACCCCTGCCAGCGCAGCATCGGTCCCAAAATGTTGTTGTATTCCTCAACTGTCGTCGAAAACTGTTGAATCGCTTGAACTGTTTTAGGGATGACATCGCGTAGTCGATGACGCCGCTGCCCTGCTTCACGGAAATAGATTTGAAAGAGCTGCATGTGATTGGCTTTAGGCATCAAGAAGCTGAGTGAAGCATCCAGCGTGGCCCAAGTACGGCTGATGCGCATGAAGGCCCAAGTCAGTTGTACCTGGTATTTGAACATGATCCGACCAGAATCACTGCCCGCTGACGCCAGCGACCGTTCGTGATAATTCAGACCACGGAGATGGGTGCGCGCTTCCCAATAACGGTAGGAGCGAATGAGTTCGGTGCGCAGCGGTTGCATCTGACTGATGGCTGGCGGATTGATCGCCAGGCCCAGCGTGTAATCGGCGGCCTTGGCGTAATCGTGTACCGCCAACGCCCGCAAACTGGCGAGGTATTTGTTCAGGAAACCTTTCTCGGATTGACCGATAGTCCCGAAGTCGATCAGAGCGAACCGACTGTCCCGCAACAGTAAAATATTGCCGGGGTGAAGATCGGCATGAAACAGATTATCCTCAAACAATTGGCGCATGGCCGTCAGAAACAGCCGGCGGCCCACTTTGCGGGGATTAACGCTGTTCTCACGGCACCATTGGATCAATCGCCCTGGATCGTTCTGTCCCATCTGAATGAAATCCGACATGAGAACGCCGTGGATGTACTCGGTAACCAACACGCGACGGGTTGAATAATCGAAGAAGACTCGTGGCGCATAAACACCATGATTTTTTAAAACTTTACGCATCCGTTGGGTATTAGAGGCTTCATAGCGGAAGTCCAGTTCTTCCTGCACCATCTGCTCCAGTTCCCAATAGGCATCGCTCCAGCGAATATGCGGTGCGACACTGAATGACTCGAGTATTCGGATCAGACGTCCGATATTTCGTAAATCCCGCATAAACGAAACCGCGGCATCCGGTCGGCAAATTTTAACCGCTACCTGGAGATGAGGGTCGCGTAGTACCGCCAGATGCACCTGGCTGATCGAGGCTGCGGCGATGGGCGCCTCCTGGAAACTTTCGAAGATCAGGCCCAAGTCCTCGCCCAATTCAGCATGAAGGGTTTGATAAACAAACCGGCTTGGAAAACCCTGCGCCTGATATTGCAGTTTCGACAATTCACGGCAGATTGCTGCGGAAAAAATATCGGTGCGCAACGATAAAAGTTGCCCGAGCTTGATCCATAAACCGCCTGAATCTTCGAACACGCCGCGTAGACGCACCGCTGACGCATCCTTGTCATAACGACCAATCAATCGGAGCCACCAGCGGATCGACAGAAAACGGATAAAGCGGCTTAACACGCGCAGCGAGGCAAAGCGCGGTTCAGGCTCCGGCTCTACAATCTCTACCTTTTGGCGCTCTTCCTGCGGAATCAGCGGGGTCGGGATCCAGTCTTCACTAAGCATCAGAGTCTCTTCATAAGCCGCATAAGGGTTGCGGCCAACTGGTCGATATGCGGCGGGTTCATCATTTGCAGGTGATCTCCGGAAATCCCGAGTACCCGCACCGGTTGCTCACAGAACGCGCTCCAGCCCAAGGCGGGATCGGCGAGCGACTCACCACTTTCGTGGTCATGGAATTCCTCCGGGAAACCGCCGGCACTGCGCACCAGGGTCAGGGGGCCGGCATAGCGTTGCGGCGGATAGTCGGCCATCGCTTTGAAATTCGCCTTGAATACCCGCAACACGCCATCGACTACTACGCTGCCGGCGATCAACCGCCGTGCCCGGAGTTGTTCCATGACGCGCTCCAGCCGTTCCCGGGGCGGTCGCTCAGTCAGTGCCGCATAGGGTTCGAGATGCGGCTCATACAAAGCGTAAAGTGCGCGGACGATGGAGTCCAGCGCGATGGCGTCGAGCTGAAACGCCTCCAGCCGGGAACGCACCACCACGGTATCCAGCAAGACCAGCAGGTTGACCTCCGCGCCAGCCCGCAGTAGTTGCTGGGCCATCTCGAAGGCGACATAGCCGCCGTAGGAGTGGCCGACCAACTGGTAGGGTCCCTGTGGCTGGGTTCGTAGCACCGAGCGCAGATAATGCGCGGCCTGATCCTCGATCCGCGCCAACGGCAACCCCCCGTCCAGGCCCGGTGCCTGGAAACTGTACAAGCCTTGCTCAGCGCCGAGCCGCTCGGCCAGCGCGTTCAAATAATAGGGTGCGGCGATCACTCCCGGCAGGATGAACAGCGGGGTTCCCGACCCGCGCTGGAGCGCCACCTGGGAATCGCCCGCTGGAGCCACCATCGGCGCAGTACGCTCCACCATTGCAGCGATATCGGCCACGGTCGGGTTGCGAAAGATCTGCGCCACTTCCAAATCCGCGCCCAGGGCGTGGCGCAGCCGGTTGTAAAGTTGCACGATGGCTAACGAATCGCCCCCCAGCGCAAAGAAACTATCCTCGCGCCTGACCTGCTCCGCGCCGGTCAATTCCGCGAAGATCGCCGCCACTTTCTTCTCGATCACCGTTTCCGGCGCGGTTCCAGCACGGCTGACCGACCGGCCAGCATTCGCTTCCAGAGCGGCGCGATCCACCTTGGCATTGGCCGTCAATGGCAACTCAGGCAACAGCACCAGCTCGGCGGGAATCAACGCTGCTGGCAATCGTTCGCGCAGGAAAGCGGTGAGCGCCTCAACCGTGAGCGGCAACAAGGCTTCCGGCGCACGGGCCAGCAGTACCTCCAGCCCCAGGGCATCGGCGATGCCGCCCTCCACCGTAAAGGCTTCACCCTGCTCAAAACCGGCTTCCGCCAGCGCTTCCAGCCAGCCCTGACGGGAAAGCAGGGGATGCTGCCGTCGCCGCTGTCGATCCTCGAAGCGGTCGAATCCCTGCTGTAAGCCCATGCTCAGGTCATACCAGGGATGGAAGCGGGTTTCTTCCACCAGCAGCAATGCGCCGCCGGGGGCCAGCAAGTGCCGGATATGGCGCAGACTTTCGGTGACATCGCGGGTCGCGTGGATCACGCTGCCGGCCATCGCCAGATCAAAACCATGCGGGGCGAAATCCTGCTCTTCCGGCGATTTCTCCAGATCGAGGAGCGCAAAGCGGACAAAGCTCCGGGCCGCGAAGACCTGACGACCCGTCTCCAGGAAATAGCGGCTGATGTCGGTGAAGGCGTAATCGGCAGTCTCGGCGGGCAAACGATCCAGCAGCGCCCGGGTGGTCGTGCCAAGGCCCGCTCCCAGTTCGATGATCCGCAAGCGGGGATGCGTGGTTGCCAGTGCCGCCACGATGTCGGCCAATACCGGCATGGTGAACCGGAACAGCGTTTGGTAGATGCCGGGCGTTTCCCGGGCGGTGTAAATTGCTGCCGAGTTCTGGCGGCCGGTCAATAAATCGGGCAGTGCCGTAACTACCCGTTCGAGCAGGGCGAAATCATCCTGCCCGAAGCCAAACCGATCCATCGCCTGAACCTCGTCAATGGTGGATGTCGATTCGGGCCAAGGTGTCATTCGGCGAAATCCGTCGCGGGTGGCCTCCAGCCGGCCATGTGCGGCCAGCGCTTCCAAAGCCCGTTGCAGCCAGTGCTGATAGCGCGGCTGAATACCACAGTCCCGCAGCAGTTCATCAGGACGCCCCGCCCGGCCAGCTTCCCGGAATGCGCCCAGGCGCTGCAAGGCCGAACTGACCGCATCGAGATAGAACCGCTCCAGCCGGTCGCGGACTGACGCGAAATCTGCCGTTTCAAAGGCTTGGGCCACCACGCGGGCGCGGGCATGACCGGCGGTCTGCATGGCCGCCCACGGCAGCGGTGGATCAACTGCTGCGGCATCTGCGACTTCTGGCACCACGAAAGCTGCCAACCGGCGGTCGCCGCGCGCTTCACCCAGCACCATCGCCACCGACTGACGCACCCCCGGATGACGATTCAGCGCCGTTTCAATTTCGCCCAGTTCAATTCGATGACCGCCGACCTTAACCTGAAAATCTTCGCGGCCCAGAAATTCGATTTCACCGCCCGGCAGGTACCGGCCCAAATCGCCGGTGGCGTACAGCCGCTCGCCGGTAGCGGGATGGTGGATGAAGCGGCGTGCGGTTTGATCGGGATCGCGCCAGTAACCCCGGGCCAAGCCGCTGCCGCCAATGTAGAGTTCGCCACTGACCCAGACGGGACAGGGCTGGAGCCGGTCATTAAGAACCTGGAACGACTGATTCTCCAGCGGCCAGCCATAGGGAATGCTGCGCCACTGCGGATCGACAGTTTCGAGGGGATGGTGAATCGACCAAATGGCGGCTTCGGTAGCCCCGCCGAGGCTGATGGTCCGGGCCTGGGGCGCCCATTCCTGAATCCGGGCCGGCAGACTCAGCGGAATCCAGTCGCCGGACAGCAGCACGAGGCGCAGGCCGTCACCCAGCGGTTGGCCGTATTCGCAGAGCATGGCCATCAGCGCCGGCACCGTGTTCCACAGGGTGACGCCTTCAGCGCGGATCAGGGATTGCCAGCGCTGCGGATCGCGGGCCGCATCGGCACCGGGGAAGATCAATGTGCCGCCCGCGCCCAGAATGCCAAACACGTCATACACCGACAGATCGAAGCTGAGCGAGGACAGCGCCAAGACCCGATCTTCGGCATTCACGCCAAACCGTCGGTTGATATCCAGCACCGTGTTCAGGACGGCGCGATGCTCCATCATCACGCCCTTGGGCTGGCCGGTGGAACCTGAGGTGTAAATCACATAGGCCAGATCATCGGGGGTTGCGCGGGAGGCCGGCAGCGCGGCGGGTGGCAGATCATCGACAATCAGCGCCTCGACACCATCCGGCCAGTCCAGATTCAGCGCCGGATCGGTCAGGGCGATGCGGACTTCGCCATGCGCCAGCAGATAACGGCGGCGTTCCTCCGGCAGGGCGGCATCAATCGGCAAGTAAGCCGCGCCCGCCGCCAGAATGCCCAGCACCGCTACGATTTGCCGCCAGCCCTTGGGCATGACCACCGCGACCAGTTCACCGGGCCGCGCCCCACGCTGTTGCAAAGCCACCGCCACCCCGCCAGCACGAACCAGCACCTCGGCATAGCTTAGGCGGCGGTCGCCATCCACCACCGCCTCGCGGTCGCCGTGAGCCAGCGCCTGGGCGATAAAGGGGCTGTGCAGCAGACCCTCCGGGATCGGGGCGACGGTTTGATTCGCCTGCTGGCGATCCGCTAATTCCACGGCGGGCAACCAGTGTGCGATGGGCGAACTCCAGGCGGCTTCATCACGAGCCAGTTCACGCAACAGGCCGCAATAAGCATCGAACATCCGACCCACCAGCCCCGGCGGAAAGACTTCTTCCACCACGTCCCAGGTGAACAGCAGGCCACCGTCCTGTTCCGAAACCTGATGGTCGATCAGCACCTGCGGGGTTTGGGCAACGCTGTAGACCATCTCGCCCAGACTCTCCCAAGCGGAGTTGCCCGGCTTGCGGGCGTCAAGGCCCAGGGCGCTGGTGAAGACCACGGGTACTGCCGAAACCCGGCCCCGCTGCCGCCGGGCCTGTTCACGCAGGACTTGAACGCCATTGAACGCGCCGTGATCCAGATCCGCCGCCAGTTGTTTTTGCAAGGTCTTTGCCCGATCAGCGAAACCCGGTGCCGAGGCATCGACCTCCAGCAGGAGGGTCGAGGTGAAATCGCCGATGATCTGCATGATCTGGGGATGGAGCGCCGGCCGGTTGAACAGCGTCAGGGTGATGCAGAACCGGGCGTGACGACTCCAGGCGGCCAGCACATCGGCATACGCGGCGCACAACAGCCCGGACGGGGTGAGTCCCAGGCGTTGAGCGCGGGCGCGCAGCACCGACCAGTCGGCCTGCTCCAGACGATGCAGACGGCGGACGAAATGGGGACGGGTCAGACTGGCGGGATCGCGCCGCAATGGCAATTCCGGCCCGCCCGGCAGGTCGGCCAGCCGTTCCAGCCAGTAGCGTTCGGCTTGACGATAACTCGCGCTGTCACGCTGGGCCATTTCCGCCAGCACGATGTCGCGGAACGACAATTCCAGCAGTGGCCATTGCAGGTCCGGGTCGGCGGCGAGCCGCACCCATTCCTCACGCAACTGGAAAATGCTGGCGGCATCCAGCACCAGCAGATCAAAGCCCAGATGTAGCCGAGTGCGATGTGCATCAAGGCGGGTCGCCCGGATGTCGAACAGCGGCCATTGGGTCGCGTCGAAAACGTGGTGCGACCGTTCTTCCCGCAAGCGGGTCAATTGCGCTTCGCGTTCCTGATCAGACAGATCGTGCAGATCGAGGACCGGAATCAGGTAGGGCGGCACTCGATCCAGAATGCGCTGCTGCCCGTCCCCGGCCACCACCGCCCGCAACATGTCGTGCCGTGCCACCAGTCGCCGCCAGGAATCCTGAAGCCGTTCCAGCGGCAGATCATTGCCCTCGACTTCGGTGTAGAGATGGCAGCCGATGCCGCCCAACTCCATGCCCGGCCCCCGTCCCACCCAATAGGCGTGCTGAATGTCGGTCAGCGGGAAAGGTTCGTAACGATGAGCGGGATCGGGCTGGAGCGACTCAGCGGGTGCGACAGCGGGCGCGGCCAAATCCAAGCCGGCCCGCAGCAGATCGGCCAGTTGCCCGACACTAGCCCCTTCCAGAATCACCCGTACCGGTAATTCGATGCCGAGCGCGGTCTTGACCCGGTTCTTCAGTTCCACCGCCATCAATGAATCGAAACCCAGTTCCGGCAAGGGCGTTTCCAGCTTCGGCGGACGACTCAGGCCGATCACTTCCGCAACCCGCGCCGCCAGGAACATTTGCAGCAATGTGAGCTGTTCCGCCGCAGAGACCTGGCGCAACCGGGTGGGCAGATCGGCGGCAACAACGGGGGTGGATTCCGCCACCGTGGTGGATTCAGTCGCTGCCGGTTGCATCAAGTCGGCGAAAAAGGGCGGACGGGCGGCTTCCGGGAACCGTGCCAGCAATTGTGGCCAGTTCACTTCCGGCAATACCACGACCTGCGCGGACTGTTCCGCCAAGGCCCAGGCAAAAATCGCCAACCCCTGTTCCGGGGTCATCGCGCCGATGCCTACCCGCCGCATCTGCCGTTCTACCCCGCGCCGCGCCGCCGCGCCGATGTCCTGCCAAACGCCCCAATCCAAACTGATGGCCGGCTGGCCTTGTGCCCGGCGCGCATGGGCTAAAGCGTCGAGCCAAGCGCTGGCGGCAGCGTGATTGGCTTGTCCCGCTGAACCGAGGACGCCGGCCATCGAGGCAAACAGCACAAAGAAGTCCAGCGTGCCCTCCCCTCGCCCTTGGGGAGAGGGGCTGGGGTTGGGGGTGAGGGTCAGGCGATGCAGATGCCAGGCACCATCGATCTTCGCCGCCATGACCCGCTCGAAATGCGCCCAGTCCTGATCGCGTAATGCGGCATCGTCCAGAACGCCAGCGGCATGGATAACCCCGGCCAGCGGCGGCCAATCCCGGTGCAATTCAGCGAACAATGCTTCCATCGCCGCGCCGTCAGCGACATCCGTTTGTTGAATCCACACCCGTGCGCCCGCCTGCTCCATTCGGGTGATGGCTTGCCGGGCGGTTTCATCAGGGGCGTTGCGTCCCACCAGCGCCAGCGTGCGAGCGCCCTGCGTCACCAGCCAGTCAGCAACCGCCAAACCTAGACCACCCAAGCCGCCCGTGATCAAGTAAGTCGCATCCGGGCGGATCTCGGGCGCGGCAGCCGGTTGATCCATAGCAGCCCGCCGCTGCAACCGGGCCACCCGGCGACCAGCGGGCGAAAGCGCGATCTGATCTTCGCCACTGCCCGCCCACAGCTCAGCGAACAAGGCATCCACCTGAGAAGTGGCTGCGTTCAAATCGATGCGGGTGCAACGCAATTCGGGATGTTCCAAAGCGATGGTGCGCCCCAGTCCCCACAACGACGCGGACGCAACCGTCAACGGCGATCCGGTTTCCGGTTGCACAATGCCCTGAGTCACCAGCCACAACCGGGCCGGGTCTGGCCGGTCGAGCAGACCTTGTGCCAGACGCAGGGCGGAACCGCATAATCGGCGTTGTTCCACCAGCCGGGAGCCGGTTTCAGGTTCGGGAACCGGCGCATCCAAGGCACGAAGATGAACCACCCCGCGCCAATGCCGGGAAGCCAGCGCCTCGTCCAGCGTCGGGTCATCTTCCGCCGCGATCAACCGGCAATGAGCGCCGTGCGTTTCCAAACGATCCGCCAAGGCTTGGCCGACCCCGCCCCGATCCGTCAGCAGCAGCCAATGACCCTGATCAGTGACCGCCGCCGCTGGCGCTTCAGCCAGGATCAATTCACCGCCGGGTAACGCTGCGGCCTGGGCAAAACCACTGGTCGGCACTACGTCCAGCCAACCTTGCCGATCCAGCAAGGGATGATGAGGACGCAAATCGGTATCGGTAAAGCGCCACCAACCCTCGGTCAGGCCAAACACCAGATCGACCCAGCGCCGCCGGGCGGTGCTTTCCAGCAACAGCAATTGCCCGCCGGGAGCCAGCAAACTCAGAATGTGACTCAGACTTTGCCGCAGATCGCGGGTTGCGTGCAGGACGTTGGCGGCCAGAATTAAATCGTAACGCGCCAGAGCAAAGCCCTGAGTTGCCGGTTCCTGTTCCACATCCAGGGTGCGGAACGTCATGAACGGGAATAATGCGAAAGTCGTCGCCGCCTGAGTCGTGAAATAGGACGAGACGTCGGTAAACACATACTCGGCAGCGTCCGGGATCAGCCGGGGCAGCACCGCCTGGGTTGTGCCGCCGGTGCCCGCACCCATCTCCAGCACCCGCAGTACCCGCCCCGCCGGTTGCCGCGCCACCATCGCCGCCACCGCATCCGCCAGCAGGCGATTGACCACCCGCGCATAAGGCGATTCGCCATACAGTTCACTCGCGCTCGAACCCCCCTCGTTCCCCTCATTCCCCTCCTTGGATATGGAGGGGTGGTTCGACGCCGTGACCGTCGGAAACAGCAGCGATAACGCTTCAACCTCGCCGCGCAACACCGCCGCCAATTGCGCCCCGCACCGGCGCAACAACCCCAGTTCGGTAGCACAGGCCGGAAACCGCTCCAGCAGTGCCACACATTCGGCATCAGCCGGTTGCGTCAACGGCCAGTGGGGCGAGATTTCTCGCGTCACCCGCCACAAGGCGCGGTCGCGTTCCAGCACGCCCTCCTCGACCAGCATGTCCAGCAGCCGCTCAAACAACCGCCGGTGGTTATCGGCAATCTCCAGTTCTTCGGCTAAGCCATTGGCGGTAAAGCGTTGCCCCGGACTGAAATCAGCGCCCAATGCACTCAGCGCCGTCACCACATAGGCCATGCTTAACCGATTCAGCGCGGGTTCGAGTTCGGCGTAAACCGCCAAGCCCTGTTCCTGAGCCAGCGTCTCGGCCAGCGGCGTCAGCCGGTCGATCTGTGCATCAACTGGGGGAAGAAAATCCGGGGCGGGCACTCCTTCCAACAGCGGCACAATCGGCCAGTGAATCTCATAGAGCCAATCACTGGGCAACCGCCGGGCCGCATTCAGCAACCGCGCCTGAGTCACTCGCATCAAGGTCAGACCCTCGACCCGCGCCAGTTCAGCGCCCTGTTCGTCCAGCAGGGTCACTTCGCCCTGCACGGTATCGCCATCAGCTTCGGCCCGCGCCAGGCACCAGCAACGCTTCAGGGCTGGCCGGTGGAGCCGGTAGCGTTCAATGCGGATCGGCAGCCAGGCCGTGCCTTCGGGCGTCGCGGGCAACGCCGCCGCCAATACCTGCAACGCCGCGTCCAACAAGGCCGGATGGAGTTGATAAGCGCCCAAATCCGCAAGCACGGCGGGGGCGGCAATTTCGGCCAGCGCCGCGCCCGTGCTGCGCCACAGGCGGGTAACGCCGCGAAAACCGGGGCCATAATCCAGACGGCGTTGCTGGAATCCGGCATAGAAATCAGCCGCCGGCGCTTCCGGCCACTGCCGGCGCAAGGACTCCAGGTCGGTCGGCGCAACGGGTAGCGATGGGGCCATCCGCCGCAACCGCCCGGACACCTGTTTCACCGGCGCAGCGTCTTCGGGACAGTGAAAGATATGGAAGGTCACGGTCTCGTCGGAACCGGGAACTGCCAACAGTTGCGTGAGCGCTCCAGCTTCCGGGTCCAGCCGCAGCGGAGCCAGCAAATCCACGTCCTCAATTTGAACCGTTCCGGGCAACAGTTCGCGGGCGGCAGCGAGCGCCATTTCCAGGAATCCGGCGGCGGGAAAAACCGGCAGCCCATAAACCCGGTGATCGTTCAGGAAGGGCAGGCGGTCCAGCGTGATCCAAGTCTCGAAACGGTATTCGGCGGACTGCGGCAAACGCAGGCGACGGGCCAGCAAGGGATGAATCGGCAGCACGTGTTCATCGCCGCCATCCCAACCCATCCGGGGAGAAGGCGTCTTGGCCGCCGGGGCGAGATCCGGCCAGTAGCGCTGATGCTGAAATGGGTAGGTGGGCAATGTGGCCTTGGCGTAACGCCGCTTCCCCTCGACCGCCTCCCAGTCAATCCGTGCGCCGGCCACCCACAGCCGGCCCAGACTATCGAGCAATGTGCGTTCATCCGCTCGCCGCAGCGATGGCAGCCAGGTTCCCGGAACGCCGGAACGCTGGCCAAGAAGGCTCAACATCGGTTCAGGACCGATCTCGATGAACACGGTGCAACCCAGATTAACCAGCGTCCGTAATCCGTCGGCGAACCGCACCGGATAGCGGGCCTGACGTCGCCAATAAGCGGCGTCGAAGCGCCGGGTCGGTTCAGCGCTGACATTGGCGATGACATCAATTTTCGCCTCGGCGTGGGGCAACACGGTCGCGGCCCGTTCCAGCGCATCCAGACACGGCTCGATCAAGGGTGAATGGAAAGCGCGGGTTACTGCCAAAGGCCGGCTATCGACGCCTTCCGCCGCCAGCGCCGCCGCGACCCGCTCGACCGCTTCGCGCTGGCCGGAGATCACCGTCGCCGCTGGCCCGTTCCCGGCAGCCACCGCGACCTGACCCGCGCCGTACTGATCGACCGCCTGATACACGGTATCGGCATCCGCCAGAATCGCCATCATCGCCCCGCCTTCCGGCAGGGCTTGCATCAACCGGCCCCGTTCCACTGCGAACCGCAAGCCCGCTTCCCGATCGAAAACGCCTGCTACGCAGGCTGCCGCCAGCTCGCCGACGCTATGGCCCAACACCGCACGCGGTTCCATCCCCCAACTCCGCCACAGATCCGCCAACGCTACTTCCAAGGCAAACAGGGCGGGTTGGGCCAGATCGGTACGGGCCAGCAAGCCCTCATCTTCGTCGAACAGCACCTCAAGCAACGGGCGCTCCAGTTGATCGCCCATCAGAGCGGCGCAACGATCCAGCGTTTCCCGAATACGCGGCTCAGTTTCATAAAGCCGGCGACAGGAACGACCGCCCCGTGCGCCTTGACCGGTAAACAGGAACGCAATGCCCGGCGGCTGGCGATCCGCTTGACCGAGCGCGATGCCCGGCGGCGGTTCGCCAGCCGCAAAGGCCGCCAGTTGGGTACTGGCCTCGGCGGCGCTTTCCGCGACCAGCGCCAGCCGGTGCGCAAAGGCGGTACGGCCCACCCGCGAGGTATGGCACAGATCCGGCCACGGCTCGGCGCTGTTTTGCAAATGGGCGGCAGTGCGGCCCGCCAATTCGGTCAAGGCTTCGGGTTCGCGGGCCGAGAGGCAGAACAAATGGGCGGGTCGTTCGTTCCCCTGACCCTCCCCCGCCAGGGGTATGGCGAGCTGCGGCGCTTCCTCCAGCACAATGTGAACATTGGTGCCGCTGAACCCGAAGGAGCTGACCCCGGCGATGCGGCGGTCATGGATCGGCGTCCAGTCGCGGGTCACGGTCGGGATTTCCACCGGGAAACCGTCCAGCGGGATATGCGGATTCAGCGTGGTGAAATTGCGGTGGATTGGAATGCGCTGGTGGCGCAACGCCTGGACGACCTTAATCAGCGCGGAAACCCCGGCGGCGGCTTCCAGATGGCCAATATTGGTTTTCACCGAACCGACCACCAGCGGTTCATGCGCCGGGCGGCCCGCGGCGAACACCTCAGCCAGCGCCTGCATTTCGATGGGATCGCCGAGCGTGGTGCCGGTGCCGTGCGCTTCGACATAGGACACCGCGCCCGGCTCCAGACCCGCATCTTCCAGCGCTTTGCGAATGACGGCGGCCTGGGCGCGGCCATTGGGCGCGGTCAGCCCGGAGGATCGGCCATCCTGGTTAATCGCGCTGCCGCGAAGCACCGCCAGCACCCGGTCACCGTCAGCCTGAGCATCGGTCAGCCGTTTCAGCACCAGAACGCCGCAACCTTCGCCACGCGCATAACCGTCCGCTGCGGCATCGAAGGTCTTGCAACGGCCATCGGGAGACAGCATCCGGCCCTGACAGAAATTGATGGTGATTTCCGGCGACAGCATCAGGTTGACGCCAGCCACCAACGCCATCGTGCATTCCCGTTGCCGCAGAGCGCGCACCGCCAGGTGAGTGGCGACCATCGACGAGGAACAGGCGGTATCGATCGCCATGCACGGCCCCTGAAAGCCGAAGGTGTAGGAAATGCGCCCGGAAGCGACGCTGGCCGAATTCCCCGCGCCCGCCTGGGCATTGTTTGATGACGATTGCGCCGATTGACTGAGAACTTGCCCATAGTCATTGGTGCTGATGCCGAGGAAAACGCCGGTGTCACTGCCCACCAACCGGTCGGGAACCCGCCCGGCATCTTCCAGCGCCTGCCAGACCGTTTCCAGCAACAACCGTTGTTGCGGATCGATCCCGACGGCTTCGCGGGGCGCGATGTGAAAGAATTGCGGATCGAACTGATCCACGCCGCCGACAAACCCGCCGCGCCGGGTGTACATCTTGCCGGGAACGCCCGGTTGCGGATCGTAGTAGCGGTCTACCTCCCAGCGGTCGGCAGGAATCTCCATCGTTCCGTCGCCCCCGGCTTCCAGCAATCGCCAAAACGCCTCAGCGTTTTCACCGCCCGGCAGTTTGCAGGCCAGACCGATGACGGCGATGGGTTGGCGAGCGGCGGATTCCAGGGTATCCACCCGCTGGCGCAGGCGTTTGATCGCCAGGGTTGCTTTCTGCAGCGGGGTCAGCGAGTCGGTCACGGTCGGGAATCCTTGAGGGAGACAGGAAATGGAGAGATTAGGAGATGGGCCGCGGGAAGTCGCCAATCCCTAGATCAAGGTGGAGAGTTCGTCATCGATCAACGCTTCTAGATCGGCCTCGGATAATGCCGCGATTTCCGCCCGCAGAGCGTCTTCAGCCGTCGAACGGGCGGCAACCGGCGCGTCGGCCAGGTCAAGCACTTCGTCCAGCAGATGTCCGGTCAAGGCCGTAATACTGGGATAGTTGAATAGCAGGGTGGCCGGCAACTTGCCGCCGGTCGCTGCGCCCAGTCGGGTACGCAGCTCCAGCGCCAGCAGCGAATCCAGCCCCCGTTCACTCAGCGGTTGATCCGGGTCAATGCGCTCCGGGTCGGCGCTACCGAGAACGGCGGCGGCTTCGGTTTGCAACAAGGCGATCAACCGGGTTCGGCGCTGTTCCGGGGTAAGTGCTGCGAGTTGGGAACGGAGATCGACCACGGGAGGCACAGCTTCCGGGGAACGCTGCACGGGTGAGGATTTAACGGCGGGGACGCGAACCCGCCGCTCAAAAAACGGCGGGATATTTTTGCCATAGCCGGCGAGGAAGATCGGCCAATCCACCGGAATGACTCCGATCTGCGCCCGGTCGCTTTGCAAAGCGCGGTTCAACGCCTCCAGCCCGACGGCGGGCAGGATCGGCCTGGCACCGGAGGCCTGGAGGCGTTCCGCATAAGCGCCATCTACCACCGCGCCAATTTCGCCCCACGCGCCCCAATTGAGGCTCAGGCCGGGCCATCCGCTCGCCCGGCGGGTCTGAGCCAGCGCGTCCAGAACGGCGTTGGCGGCGGCATGATTGGCCTGACCGCGATTGCCGATCAAGGCCGCCGAGGTGGAAAACAGCACGAAATAATCCAGCCGCCGGTCGCGGGTCAGAACGTCGAGATTCCGTGCGCCTTCGACCTTGGCGGCCAACACGCTGACGAAACGCTCCCAGTCCTGCTGGAGCAGTGCGCCGTCGGCTACGCCGCCCGCCAGGTGGAAGACGCCCCGCAGTGGCGGTCCTTGACGATCCAGTTCCGTGAAGACCCGGGTCATCGCCGCCCGGTCTGCCACATCGGCAACCTGAAGTCGGACGTGCGGCCCCAGGGCGTGCAGGCGTTCAGCGAGCGCGAGTGGCGGCGGGCGATGACCGATGAGGATTAGCGCACCGGCACTCCGCCCGATCAGCCATTCCGCCAGTAGCGGCCCGAGTCCGCCGAAGGCGCCGGTGATTAGATAACTCCCTTGCGGATCAAGAGCCGGAGGTTCAACAGCCGGCAGTAGCACGGGCGACAGGCGGCTGGCATAGCGTTGGCCACCACGCCACGCGGTTTCGGCTTCGACGTCATCCGCCAGCAGTTCGCACATCAGTTCAGCGGCAGGATTTTCTGCGGCGGGGTCCAAATCGACCCGGCGACAGCGCAGTTCGGGATGTTCCAGCGCCGCGACCTTGCCCAGCCCCCACAACAGCGCGCCGTCCGGCTGGGTGATCACGCCAGCGACGCTCTGTGCGCCCTGAGTGACCAGCCACAGTCGTTCCCGTCCGGCAGCGGCCATCGCGCGAATCAGATCGAATGCCTGATGCAGCGCGGTCTGGCCCGTAGCGCCCACCCCGCCGGTGTAAACCACACGGGCAGGCGCGGTTTCAGTCATTAAAGGTATGGCTTCGGCAGCAGACAGGACCTGACCGACGCCACCGCGACTTTGCAGGGCGCGAGCCAGTTCTTCAGCCAATCGCCGGGCAGGACCGTCGCTGCCATCGTGAACGAGGCACACCGGCGTTTTCTCACCGGCGCGGGCCAGAATCAGCGATTGCCGCGCTTCCCGGTCAACTCCGACTGCAACCGTGGCGGCAAAGCCCTGTTCAGTCAGCAGCAAACGCCAGGTCTCCGCCGGCAACAGCGGGTGGCGAGGACGCAGATCGGTGTCGGTGAAGCGCCACCAGCCTTCGGTCAAACCGAATACCAGATCCCACCAGCGTTGTGCGGCGGTGCTTTCCACCAGTGCCAGTAAGCCGCCGGGTGCCAGCAGGGCGTGCAGATGAGCCAGCGAACGGCGCAGGTCAGCAGTCGCGTGAACGATGTTGGCGGCAATCACAATGTCAAAACTGCCGGGCGTGAAGCCCTGAGTTGCCAGCGGTTGTTCCAGATCGAATCGGGTGAATTCGATCCCCTGCTGTTCGCTGAAAGTGCGTTGTGCCGAGGTGAGGAACGCGGGCGCAATATCGGTGAACTGGTAATGGGAACCCTCCCGGCCTTGTAGCAGTGGCAGCAAGGCGGCAGTGGTCGCGCCGGTTCCTGCGCCCACTTCCAGAATGCGCACGGGACCTGGGCCACGCCGTTGCAGCGCTGTCGCAATGGCGGCAGCCGTCATGGCGTTGGCCGCCAAGGCCAGCCCGGAGTCGCTATAGATATTGTCGCCAGGGGTAAACAGCAACTGCAGCGGATCAACGTGCCCGGTCAGGACGCCCGCCAACCCGCCGCCACAACGGGCCACGAGATCGATTTCCAGGGCATTCGCCGGGTAGCGGGCGCGCAACGCTTCCGCCAGCGCTTCACCGCCGATCAGCACCGCTTCCGCATCAAGGGCGGCCATTTCGGCGACGCGGTGGAACAGCCGCCGCCGGGATTCAGCGATGCCGCACTCAGCCGCGTCTGCGTTGCTCTCCGGTTCCAGACCGAAGGTGCGTAGAGCGTCGGCCGCGAAAGCGGTCGCCAATTGTTCCAGCGCGTCTGCCAATCCCTGATCGTCCGGCAATATGAACTCCAGCGCCTGCGCCGCAGCGGCCAGCGGCGCGGGATCGGCCCAGTCAGGATCGGGCAGGGGAGCCGGAATCCAGTCCAGTTCCAGAAAAGCATCGGCCAGCGGATCCGCCGGCGCGGGCGCGGCGACCCGCTTGATTTGCAGACCCTCAACCACCATGAACACCTGACCCGCCGCATCCAGCAACCGGAAATGGCCGACCGCAACTTCAGCGCTGGCCGGGCCACTGCTGGTCGTGACATGGCACCAGAACCGGTCCGGGGGACTGCGCCAAAATCGAATCCGGTCAATGGACAGTGGTAAAAAACCGCCCGAAGCGCCTTCACCGCTGAAGGTCGCGCCCAGGGTTTGGAAGCAGGCGTCGAGCAGCGCCGGATGAATCGGCAGGCCGGCGGTATCGCCCAGCGTCTCCGGTCGGCGAATTTCCGCCAAGGCTTCGCCCGCGCCGCGCCATAGCGCCTGAATGCCCTGGAACGCCGGGCCGAGCCGGATACCGCGTTCCGCCAGCAGGACGAACAACAGTTCGGGACCCGTTTCATCCCGCGTCAACCGGGTACGCAACGCCTCCAGATTTTCAGCGCTGGGCGGATTGCCCTGCTCAGTAGCGACATGCCCGGTGGCGTGGCGAACCCACTGCTGGCCCTCGCGCTGGCTGTGGATAGCAAAATCTCCTGACGGCTCCAGAATGAATTGCACCCGAACGCCCTCAGGGGGCACGGTCAGGGCCTGGGCGAATACCACATCGTCCACGGCCGGCGATGGGATAGCGGCGACTTGCGCTGCAATCAGCGCCAATACGGTGTGCATCGCGCCGGGAACCACCACTTCGCCAAATACGACATGATCAGCCAGAAACGGCAGCGTCGTGGTCGTCATCCAGGTTTCAAACAGGCGTTGCGGCAACGGCGTAGCGAGCTGCTGGCCCATCAGGGGATGAATCGGCTCGCCTCGCCCCTGCGGGAAACGGGGTTGAGCGGTGGATTCGGAAGTCGCCGGCCAGAACCGGTCGCGGCGAAACGGATAGAGCGGCGCTTCAACCCGCCGCCAGCCCGGCCCCCAGTAAGCCTTCCAGTCCACGGGAACGCCGGCGGTGTACAGCCGGGCCAGCGCCTCGGTCAGGGCGCGGCGAGGTTCAGCGTCCTGCCGCAGCGCCGCAATAAATTCAGCGCCTTCTACGATCTCGCGGCCTAAAGCCGAAAGGATCGGTCGCGGTCCGACCTCCAGAAATACCGTGCAGCCCCGCTCGACCAGTGCCCGCAATCCTTCGGCGAAGGCCACGGGTTCCCGCGCTTGCCGCCGCCAGTAACCGGCATCGAAGCGGTGAATCAGGGTTCCGCCCACGTTGGAAGCCAGTGGCAACCGGGCCGGATGCCAAACCACCGCCGCTGCCGCCTGTTCCAGCGCGTCGAGGCAGGGGTCGAGAATCGGGGAATGAAACGCGGTCGCCACGTCCAGCCGGCGATACGGGATACCTGCTTTTTCCAGTGCAGCCAAGGCGCGGGTCAGTGCCGCGGTATCGCCGGACACCCCGGTATTGGCCGGGCCGTTGCGGGCGGCGATCACTGCGCCACTGCCCGCTATCGCTTTGGCCACCGCTGCCGGTGAGGCAAAAGCCGCAGCCATGCCGCCCTGACCGGCGGTGGTCGCCATCAAGCGGCCCCGTTCGGCGATAAAGGTTAAACCTTCCTCCAGCGACATCGCCCCGGCAAAACAGGCCGCCGCCACTTCGCCCACGCTGTGACCGAGGACGGCCACCGGCTCCACGCCCCAACTGCGCCACAATTCCGCAATGGCATATTCCAGCGCGAACAGGGCCGGTTGCAGCAGATCGGTGCGATCCAGTGGCGCATCGTCGGCCAACAGCAAATCCGTCAGCGACCGTTCCAGGCGTCCGGCCAGCGCCGTTTCGCACCGCTCGATGATTTCGCGGAACCGGGGTTCAGCCATCAAGCCCCGCGCCATGCCCGGATACTGGCAACCCTGGCCCGTAAACAGGAAAGCCACCGCCGGCGGTTGTGCGGTGCGAACCGGCTGAGCCGAGGCCAAGGCGATGCGGGCGCGTTCCGCAGGGTCGGCAACCACGGCGATCCGGCAAGCGTATTGGGCGCGACCCGCGCTCAGGGTCGCAGCCAGACCTCGCAGATCGGCGTCTGGCGCAGCCAGCGCGGCATCGGTCCGGTGCCGCAGTTCATCGAGGGCGTCAAGATCACGGGCGGACAGGACGAGAATGCTTCCCTCTCCCCGTGCGGGAGAGGGGTTGGGGGTGAGGGGCGGCGGCGCTTCCTCCAGCACGACATGGGCATTGGTGCCAGAGAACCCGAACGAACTGACGCCAGCGATCCGTCGTCCGGCGATAGGTGTCCACGGCGTCGCTACCGTCGGAATGTGGAACGGAAAACCGTCGGCGGCGATATGCGGATTCAGCGTGTGAAAATGCAAATGCGGGGGCAGGGTCGCGTGACGCAGCGCCAGCGCCACCTTGATCAGCCCGGCAATGCCCGCCGCAGCTTCCAGATGACCGATCTGGGTTTTCACCGAACCAACCGCTGGCGGTGCAGCGACTCGTTCTCCGCCGAACACCGTGGTCAGCGCGCGGGCTTCAATCGGATCGCCGAGCGTGGTGCCGGTGCCGTGCGCCTCGAGGTACGAAATCTGGGCCGGTTCGAGCCTGGCATTGACCAGCGCAGCGCGGATCACGGCGACCTGAGCGGGGCCGTTGGGCGCGGTCAGACCGTTGGAGCGACCGTCCTGATTCACCGCGCTGCCCCGGATCAGCGCCTCAATCCGGTCGCCCGCCGCCAGCGCGTCCGACAAGCGTTTTAGCACCACCACCCCGCAACCTTCGCCTCGCACATAACCATCTGCTGCTGCATCGAAGGTTTTACAGCGCCCGTCCGCCGCCATCATCCGCGCCTTGCTAAAACCAATGGTCAATTCCGGGCGCAGGGTCAGATTGACGCCGCCAACCAGGGCCAGGCTGATTTCACCGGTACGCAACGCCTGACCGGCCAGATGCAGCGCGACCAGCGATGAGGAGCAGGCGGTATCCACCACTATGGCTGGCCCCTGCAAACCCAGGGTATAGGCCAATCGTCCCGCGGCCACTGCCGCTGAATTGCCGAGGCTGGCGTGTGCGTCGATCCAGTCGGTATTGCTGCGGTCGCCGAGAATTTCGGCGTAGTCATGGGTACTCAAGCCGACATAAACACCGGTAAGGCTACCGGTCAGCCGATCCGGAGCCACGCCAGCATGTTCCAGGGCGTGCCAGGCGACCTCCAGCAGCAGACGTTGTTGCGGGTCGATGCTCAACGCCTCACGCGGCGAGATGCCAAAGAAGGTCGGATCAAACCGGTCGACCTCGTCGATCAATCCGCCCCAGCGGGTATTCATTTTGCCGGGTGCATCCGGGTCGGGATCGTAGAGCGCTTCCAGATCCCAGCGTTCCGGCGGCACTTCGCGGATCGCGTCGCGCCCTTCGACCAGGGTGCGCCAGAAGGTCGCCAGATCGGGACCGCCCGGCAACCGGCAGGCCATGCCGATCATGGCGATGGGTTCATGCGCCCGGGCTTCGACCGCTTGCAATTTCTCCCGCAGGTCCCGCACTGCGCCGAGAGCGCGGCGAAGCTGATAGGCGGCGTCTTGCGTCAATTCAGGATCCGACATGGTTTAATCCTTCCGGCAGATTTTCCATCAACTTTATGATTTTTAATATCATTCTTGGTAAGTTTTCGTATTCATGGCCGTCATACCCGCGAATGCGGGAATCCAGTGACCCGCTGCAAGACTGGATACCCGCTTTCGCGGGTATGACGACCATCGGAAACTACCCGAACCCCTCGTGGGATCATCATTTTCGGGAAATCGCCCAAGCGGCACTGGTTCAGTCTGATTACGCATAACATCAATAGCAGCGCGGCCAGCGGAATCAGCACAATGGTGGCGGCCAGACTCAGGCGACGGATTAAAACGCTGGACGCCTCCATAAACAGCAAGCCAATCCCGGCGGCGAACGGTAATAGAATCGGCAGAATCAGCGTGTGACTCACCGGGCGTGAAGCGATTTTAAAAAGCCAAGGTAAATCGTCGCGGTATCGCTGGCGTTTTCCAGTTGCGGCAAATGACCGGCGTTGGGAAGTCTGACCAGACGGCTGCGGGGAATGTGGAAGCGCAGCCGATCCGCGCCTTCGACCGCGAAGATTCGGTCTTTCGTACCCCAGAGGATGAGCGTGGGCGTCCGGATTCGCAGGTGAGTGGAAAGCAAGGTGTCGTAAAGGTTGACGATATCCCACACCTGCTGGTAATGGCGGTTGCGCTCGCTGTAGTCCTGGACCAGAGCGTTCTTGACGGAATCGGGAATCACCGGCGGTTTTACAAACAGCAGACTCATTTCCAGATCGAATTGCGGGACAGTGATCGGGATGAATGGGTTAATACCCTGATAAATGGCGTTCTTAACATCTTTTCCCCATTCAATCACGCCTAATGGTGAGCCGATAAAAGCGAGAGTGCGAATCTGGCGGGGATAGCGCTCAACATAGCGTGCGGCAATCGCGCCGCCCATGGAACTGCCAGCGATATTGAACGTGGCGATTCCCAAGGCGTCCATGAATTGACGCAGGCGTTCTACTTGGTCGTCCAGCGTGTAGTCAGCTATTGGAAAATCAATGCTTTTGCCATAGCCCGGCAAATCGGGAGCGATGGCAATATAACCGGCAGCGGCGATCAGGCATAGCACGGCATTCCACTGCTCTTTCTGGGCAAACAGGCCATGCAGCAATAGCACGGGCGCGCCTTGGCCGGCCTGGTTGTAATAGAGAACTCCGTTGTCGAGCGCGACTTGGCGAGTGGCAATTTCGCAGCTTTGGGTTTGGTTGAGATTGTCGGCATGGCTGTAGCCGATCGATCCAAAAAATAGCAGAATAATACAGGTCAGGCCGCGGATTAGAAGACTCATGATCACTCTCCAGAAGTCATTTGCAATTCGGGTAAATGGGACGGAACGCGGATCATCAAAACGCTGAAGCAATGTAGTCCGCCAACTGATCCCGGGAATACGGTTTGTACAGTATCGGGAACTGCGGATGAGTACCGCCCGTTGTGACACCGACACCGTGGCTTTTATTGTAGCCGGTCGTAAGCAGGCACTTCACGGTGGGGCGGTGAATCCTCGTCCAGTTTCCCAAGTCCTGGCCGTCTACCGTGCCGGGCATGACGATGTCGCTGAACAGGATCTGAATGTCGGGTTCTGTTTCCAGAATCTCGATAGCTTCCTCGGCATTAGTCGCCTCCAGCACCGAATGACCCAGATTGCGCAGGTAGCGACAGGCCAGTCGCCGCACCTGGGATTCGTCTTCCACCACCAGGATCACCATGCTTTCAACTACGGTGACGATCCGGACTTCCGGGGCGAGGGATTGAGGATCGGAGATGATAGCGGGCAGGAACAGCTGGACGCAGGTTCCCAGGTCCAGTTCACTTCGAAAGGTGATGCCGCCTTGGGACTGAGTGGCGAAACCATAGACGCGGGGCAAGCCCAGCCCAGTGCCCTCGCCGATTTGCTTGGTGGTGAAAAAGGGTTCGCAGGCCCGTGCCAAGGTGGCCTTGTTCATGCCGATACCCGTATCCGTAACCGTCACCACCATATAACGGCCCGGCGCCAGGTTGATGCGGGCTTCGTCCTCGCTCGGCAGATTGACGAGGGCGGTGTGGATGGTCAACGTGCCACCTTGGGGCATGGCGTCGCGGGCATTGAACGCCAGGTTCAGCAGAGCCGCTTGCAATTGGCCGGAATCGGTCAGAATGTCGGGAAACTGGGAATCGATATTGATTTGCAAGGTAATGGCCGGCCCGAAGGTTTGACGCAACCGCCGTTCTAAATCCTGCATCAGCCGGTTCATGCGGGTGGGTTTCATCTGCAAGGGTTGCAGGCGGGAAAATACTAGAAGTGCCGACGTTAATTCGATGCTCTGCTGGGTGGCGGACAGCGCGTCTTCAAGAATTAACCGCTGATCGGTGTTGGCCTGTTCCGTGGCGAGGTTGTAAAGGAGATCGAGATTGCCCCTGATGATCGTCAGCAGATTATTAAAGTCGTGAGCGATCCCGCCGGTGAACTCCCCAATCACGTTCAGCTTCTGCGCTTGGTTCAGTTGCTCCTCTTGATCGTGACGGATTTTTGTTTCCTGCTTCAGCATGTCGCACGTTAATTCCAGCATCGCAGTACGTTCTACTATCAACTGTTCGAGATGCCGATTCTCCTGGTTCGATTGGTCCTGGATTCGCACGGAATCGGTGATGTCGATGGCATAACCGGCCACCAGATTCTTGTTTTTTTGGCTAATCGGAAACCTGATGGTGGTATAGGTGCGATCATTGAAAATCACATCCTGTTTTACTAGTTGACCACTCAAAACCACTGCCCAATCGTCGGTCGCCATTTTTGCCGTTAATTCCACAAGGAACAGGTTTTCCATAGATTTGCTGACCAGTTTCGAATACGGGATGCTGTTGATCTCGTGAGAATTTTGGCTGGCCTTCAGTACCCGGCTTTCGGTAGGCGTCACCGTTTTAATAAAGGCGAAAATAGGAGAATGCTGGACGAACAAGGAGAGTATCTCGTTGCTTTCCCATACCGCATCTTCCCGCTGCTTGCGTTCGGTGATGTCTATCGCCACGATGTAGTATCGCCAGCCCGCCTTGGAGAATTGGCGAGCGCCCTTCAGCCGCAGGTAACGGTGCGACACGCCTTTCATGTGGATTTCGCAGATCGCCGGTATGTCGGTCAGCAGCGTGTCGAGAAAAGCGTTGAAGGTGGGCAGGTCGTCCATCGGAATAAAGACGCCGAACCGCCGGTCGATCAGGCGGGATCGCTCTTGGCCGAACAGGAGCGCGCCGGCAAAGTTGACGTTCTCGATGGTGCCGTTGTCGGTGAGGGTAAAATAGCCCACCGGGGCAAAATCGTAGAAATCGACATAGCGCTCCAGGTTTCCTTCAAGCCGGACACTCATCTCTAGCAATGCGATGTTCTGCAATTCCAGCTCAATCCGTAGAACGTCCTGCTCGTGCAGCAGTTCCGGTATCTTGGCCTCGGTGAGTGATGGGGCCATTGGAGGGGATGGGGTAGGCAGCCGGGCTTCGGCGCAATCGCGCAGGGCGCTCGCCTCCAGCGATGAGTTTGGGTTGTTGTTTTTCAACAGATTCCTCTGCAAGCAATTTCGGGCTTCACGCCACAGTGATATTGAACGGTATTCGATCCGGCGCCCTTAGCGCAACTCGATCATCCAAGGAAAACCCGTCGATCACGGGAACCTGGCGCATTCAACGTCCGTGATCATTCATTGATATTCAACAATATCAATAAGCTGCCAACCACCGGCACCGCTCCGATCCGGCACCCTGATTCCGGCAACTCTGGATGACTTTCCCGGCTCCCGGTCTATAGGAATCCGACCTGAGTTGTGGAATTGCCGCTTCGAACCACCCCGGCGCTTCGCGCCACCCCTCCTTATCCAAGGAGGGGATAAAACCAGCACGGTACATCGCTTTTTCCCCTCCTTGAGTAAGGAGGGGTGGCCCC
>CAIRMO010000111.1 GCA_903879705.1 uncultured Candidatus Competibacteraceae bacterium
AGGGGATAAAACCAGCACGGTACATCGCTTTTTCCCCTCCTTGAGTAAGGAGGGGTGGCCCCGTCAGGGGCCGGGGTGGTTCGCTCCTCAGCGAGGGGAAATTCCACAACTCCAACCGGATGGCTATAATAGCGGATTTGTAACTCACACAGAGTCGCTACCGGAGTTTTGATGTGTTCGGCAACCGCTTGTTGCGACAAACCGGTTTTGGCGCGGGCTGACCGGATTAAGAGTTGATCAGCCGTCGTCATTCGACCTACGCCAGCCTGCATTTCAGCCAAGCCTTGCCGGAGGTCGTCCAGCGCTATGCCCGCATCGGCCTCAATCGCTTGCGCTATTTTTTCAATGTCCATGTCATACCAATTCTCGGTAGGTTTTCGTATTTATGGTCGTCATTCCCGCGAATGCGGGAATCCAGTGATCCGCTGCTGTTCTGCTTCAGACGGAATCGGAATTTTCCGTGTCTGGTTATAGTGGTAATCCGACTGTGAAAGTAGGAAATTGAAGCAGATTGGCAAGCAATTACGTTGGGGAATACAACACGGTCAGGCTGCATAGCGCCCTCGGCTACATCACCCCGATTGACCAGATGGAAGGCCAGGCTATGGCCATCTTCGCCGAGCGGCGGCGCAAACTGAGCGAGGCCAGGACCGCCCGCTGGCAGGCTCGTAAACCCTCACCGAGGCCGTCGAGACTGTTCATTGGTAATGGACGACTCTCTTACGCCGACTGGGCAAAATTCCGATTTACGCTGAACCAAAACAACTTCCCGGAACAGATTGAGTATGTCTTCATAGGTCGTGGCCATCGTTATCGCTTCCTCATGTTCAATGCGTTCAGTATATGTCCAGCCCCCATCAACAAACCGCCCCCGGTTTGGCCGAGGGCGGTTAAAGCGGCAACCTACGAAGCTACGCGGCTACGAAGCGACTCCACTGAACGCCAGGCCTAATCGGGTACTGGCGTCAAGCAACCGCTTATCCCGTGTCCAGAGCAGGGTGCCGGGTGACAGTCGGGCGGCAGCCAAGAGGTGCGCATCAATGTATCCGATGCCGATTCCGTAGAGGGCGTTGGTTTCGATGTAGTGGAGAACCTCGTTGTCGGTCGCGACCGGTACTTGCGGAATGTTTTGTAGCGCACCGAGAACCGCGTTGCGATTTTGCAGACTTCCCAAAGCCAGTTCGCCGATGATGTACGGGTGAGCGAGCACTTGACCGGTGCCGAGCAGTTGAACCAGTTTTTCGCAGCTTTGGCGCAGGTGATCAATCCAGATGGATGTGTCCACGAGAATCATGCCGATGGGTCCGACCGTCGTCTTGGAATGTCCTCCAGCAGGGGTTCGGAGCCACCGAGCAACGCCAGCCGTTTGGCGCTTTCACGTTGAATCAAGGCGCGTAAGGCTTCACGCACCAGCATGGCCTTTTCTGAGAGTCCGGTTAGGGCCTGAGCTTTGGCAAGTAAATCATCATCGAGGGCAAGGGTGGTACGCATGAAATTCTCCTGTCAGTATGCGCCCAATAATAGCACCAAATGATGCCTTATTACATGCCTTGCGGTCGGCCAATTCATTTCGCTCAGCCGACAAAGCTACCACGCTTGCGGGGTGAAGGCCGGGTCGTTTTGAATCGAGGCTGAATCCCCGGTCGCTCGAATGCTGAACAGTCCGCGTTTGATGACCATCGCTTCGGCGCTGGCGTCGGCGGTCAACCAGGCCATCGCGCCGTAAATCCGGTTTTGGGCGTACCGGGGGACCCAGTCTTTCAGATGATCCAGTTTATCCAGGAAGTGTTTGACGTCGTCGGGCCGCAGCGTGGTTTTGACTTCCACCACCACGATCTCTTCGCCGTTGTGGGCGATGATGTCAAATTCGTAGTTCCCACCGCCGGGCCGTTTGCCTTTCAATCGGGTGGTGGTGTCGGCAATGGCGATGCCACGCCGGATTAGTAGATTGACCAGATCGCCTTCCACGAGCGATTCCATCAG
>CAIRMO010000112.1 GCA_903879705.1 uncultured Candidatus Competibacteraceae bacterium
CGGTCTCGCCGTTCCGGCCAGCCGGCGCGGCTGGAAAATCGCCGTCCCGGTCGCCATTCTGGCGAGCGCAGCGCTGGCGGGCGGCGGCTATCTGTTCTTCTATCGATCCGCCCCGCCCCTGGTCAGTCCGTCGGAGGTAGTCGTCGCAACGCCCACCCCGCCGCCGGAATTGCCGCCGACCACCGATCCCGTTGCCCAGGCGCGGGCGCAAGCCGAGGTGTTGTTGACTGAAGCCCGGCGGCAACAACAGGCTGGCGCTCTCCAGGAAAGCCTCGCCCGCATCGATCAAGGCTTGGGTCTGACTCCCGATCATCCCGGCCTGCTGGCCCTGCGCCAGGAAGTGGCGCGCCAGATCGCCGACGCCAGCGCCCGGAACGCCCTGGATGAGCAGCAGATCCAGGCGCAACTTCAGGCCGAACAGTTCCTCGATCAAGCTCAGCGTGCGCGCCAGGAAGGCGCATTAGGTCTAAGCCTGGTGCATGTCGAACAGGGGTTGCAGGCGATGCCGACCCATTCTGGCCTGCTGGCGCTCAAGCAGGAGGTGCTGACCCAACAAGCGAACCTGAAAACTCAGGAGGACGCCACCCGGCGCCAGGCCGAAGCGGCTGAACGGCAGAAAACGGAAGCCGGGCAGCGTCGGCGCAAGGCTGATGAATTGCTGGCGCGGGCCCAGGATTCGCAGCGGAACCGGGCCTATGAAACCAGCCTGCTCCAGATTGAACAGGGCTTGCAGCAAGTTTCCGATCATCCGCGACTGCTGGCGCTCCGCGACGACGTCCGTCAGCAACTGCGCGAGGCCAAGGCTGCGCCGCCGCCAGAACCGGTGGTCAAACCGCCGGTTGACGAGAGCGCCAGACTGACCAGGCTGATCCACGAATGCGATGCGCATTTTCAGGCCAATCGCATGGCCTCCGGCAAGGGCGGCAACGCTGCTGATTGCTACGGCGATGTCCTCAAACGGGATCGCGGCAATGCCCAAGCGCTGGCTGGCCTCGACCGGATCGCCGAGCGCTATGCGGATTCCGCAGCGGCGGCGGTGCAGCGCGGGAATGCCAAAGAGGCTAAAAGCGCCCTCGACCGACTGGCGCGGCTCAATCCCAACCATCCTCGGCTTTCTGAACTGCGTAACCGACTGGCGCAGGCGGAACCGGCTGCCAAACCGGCGGCACCGGCAGAACTACCACTAAAACCGGAGTCGAGCCTGTTTGAGCCGGTGGCGATTTCCCCGTCGGCTGAACCGGCGGCGACGACTTCCGAAACCCGGGTGATCGCCCAGGATCGGCACTCCCGAATCTCGAAAACCGAAACCGGGGATACCATCAGCCTGCTGGAAACGACTTCTCCGCAAGGTGCGCTCCGTGAACCGCTGCCCGAGCCGTCAACTCAACCGCGTAGCGCTGAAGAGGCTTGGAAAGCGATCCGGAACAGTGATGATCCCGCCGAGATCGAGCAATTTCTGACGACTTATCCCAAGAGTCGGCAAGCCCGCGCCGCCCGCGCCAAACTCAAGCCATTGCAAAAGCAGACGCCAGCGGCTAGCGGTCCGGCACAACTGATGGTGCGGGCCGATGTTGAAGACGCCGAGGTTTCCGTCAACGGCAAGCACATGGGTACGGCACCGATTCAGGTTGAAATCAAGCCGGGTTCTTATCGGGTGCGGGTCAGCCGGGAAGGCTATACCGACTGGAACGGCAAGGTTGATCTGGCCGCCGGCGATGAAAGTACCCTGACCGCGTCCCTGTCCCGGAAACTGCAAACCGCGGCCATCAAGCCTGCGCCGGAGTCCGAACCGGAGCCCGCGCTGGAGCCGAAACCCGCCGCGCCCAAACCCCCGGTGGCTGAAACCCAGACCGCCTCCCGCTCTGGCCAATCCTCCAACTGCCTGCGCGGTAATTGCGAGAACGGTGATGGAGCCTATCGCTATCCCGACGGCAGCGAATATTCAGGCGAATTTCGCAATGCCAAGATGCACGGCGAAGGAACCTACACTTACGCCGGACGCGGTGAGAAATATGTCGGCGAATGGCGCGGCGGTACCATCAATGGTCAAGGGACGTATTACTACCGCAGTGGCAACCGCTATGTCGGCGAATGGCGCAATGGCCGGAAAAGCGGCCAAGGGACCTACACTTACGCCAATGGCGATAAATACGCCGGCAACTTCGAAAACGATCAACCGAATGGACAAGGAACCTATTACTACAGTAGTGGCGATCGCTATGTCGGCGAATGGCGCAATGGCCGGAAGAACGGCCAAGGTGTGCTGTACGAAAACGGGCAGAAGATCGTCGGCGAATGGCAAAACGATCAGAAAGTCCGGGTTTCAGTCGAGAAGTAGGCCCCTCGCTGGACCTTGAACATGCAACAACCCCGTTCCCGTATCACCCGGTCCGGTTTATTGACTGCTGCGGGCACGCTGGCCGGTTTCGCGACTGTGGTTGGCTTCGCCGGGCAGTGGTGGTGGGTTTTCGATCTGGCCTCGCACTTCCGGGTGCAGTACGCCCTGGCGCTGAGTTTGGGCTCGCTGGTCATGCTGGCTTGGCGACAACCGCGCTGGGCAGCGGTCTTCGCCGGGTTCGCGCTGATCAATGCTGCGCTCCTGGCGCCACGGTTCCTGATCAGCGCCGAGACGATTGCAGGGACTGACGGCCCGGCCTTCCGGGCGTTGCTGGCCAATGTCCATGCCAGCAACCGCGATTACGAACGCATCCACCAGGTCATTGCCGAGGCTAATCCCGACGTGATCGTGCTGCTGGAGGTCACGCCCTGGTTGATCGGGCAGTTAGCCGATTTGGCCGACCGCTATCCGCATCGCATCGCCGAACCCCGCGAGGATAATTTCGGGATTGCGCTGTTCAGCCGGCTGCCACTCCGAAATGCGGCGGTCATTACTCTGGGTCCCGCTGGGTTGCCTTCACTCCAGGCCGAGGTTGAGGCCGATGGACGCTGGTTCACGCTGCTGGGAACCCATCCACCGCCGCCCATTGGTGCCACCATGACCGAGGATCGCAACGCGCAACTGGACGATCTGGCCCGATTGGCCCGGCAAACCCGGCAACCGCTGCTGGCGCTGGGCGATTTAAACCTCTCGCCGTGGTCGCCGTATTTCGCGCAATTGCTGACCGATTCGGGCCTGCGTGATAGTGCTGCCGGGCGCGGCCTCCAGCCCAGTTGGCCCGCCGGGTGGCTGCCGTTGTGGATTCCGATTGATCATGGGCTGTACTCGGACGGCATCCAGATTCGCCACCGAGCCATCGGCCCCGATCTTGGCTCTGACCATTACCCGGTGATTGTTGATTTTCAGGTGGCCGATTTATAACTCTCTAAAAAATATATAATTTTACCTAACGACGTTCGCGAGACCCGCAGGCCCCACGGGAATTTCCTCCAGCCACGGGATCAGCGCACACCGGGTCGCCAGATTCTTTTGCACACGTTCGATGAACGGTGCTTCGTAGCCCCCCCGCTGGCAAAGCACCGGATCGCGGGAGCCACTCGCCAGCAACGACTGATTGATCACCCAAGCGAACGGCGCAATGCCGGCCCGACCCAGATCATCTTGCAGCCGCTCAGCCTCTTGCACCGGGGTCGCTTCGGGCAGGGTGACAACCAGCACACGGGTAAAATTGGGGTCCCGGAGGCGTGGGAGTAATTCGCGGACGGCTTCAGGCATATCCCCTTGGGTGCGCATCACCTCGCGATGGTAAGCCTCCGCCGCATCCAGGAGCAAAATGGTGTGGCCGGTGGGAGCGGTATCAAGGACCACAAAACCGTCTTTGCCCGCATCGACCGTGCGGGCGAATGCCCGGAAAACGGCAATTTCCTCCGTGCAAGGCGAGCGCAAATCTTCTTCAAGCATGGCCCGCCCACCGGCATCCAGGCTATTCCCCGCTTTTTTCAGGACTTCCTGTTGGTATTGCGCCACTTCCCAAGCCGGGTCGATCCGCGTGACCGTCAGGCCGGTGACCGAGCCATTGAGCGTGGCCGCCACATGCGCCGCTGGATCAGTGGTGGATAGAGTGACCTTATAGCCGCGCTGGGCCAGCACCACAGCCACCGCCGCCGCCACGGTCGTCTTGCCGACCCCTCCTTTGCCCATCGCCATGATGACCCCGTGACCGGGTTTGACCAGGTCTTCGATCAGTGCGGCCAATCCGGGCGGCAAAGCTGTTTTCGGCAGGCAGGAGTTGGTTTCCGGTACGGGAGTCAGCTCGGTATCGGCCATCTGCCGCAGGGCGTCCAGGCCCACGGCGCCTTTCGGCAGGAACGGAATGGTCGTGCTGGGCAGGTCGACCAAGGTCGCCGGCATCTGGGCCAGCGCTGCCGTCGCCCGGTGCGCCATGGCTACCGCGATAGGATCATCCTGGCGGTCGGTAGTAAAGACCCCGTTGATGGCGAGTTGCAGGTTTTGAATGCCCAGCTCAGCGAGTTCGCCCCGGGTCCGCTCCGCTTCACGGAATGCCGATCCTTCCGGGCGACTGACCAGAATCACCGTGGTTTCGGCTGGATGGGCGAGACGCTTTACCGCCGCCGCGTACAGATCCTTTTGTTTTTCCAAGCCCGCCAACGGTCCGAGGCAGGACGCGCCCCCAGTTGCGGAGGCGATGAACTGATCCCAAGCGGTCGGCAAGGTCAAGAGCCGCAACGTGTGCCCGGTCGGGGCTGTATCGAAAATCACCTGATCGAAGCCGACAGTCGCCGCCGGATCACCGAGGAGTTTGGAGAACTCGTCAAATGCGGCGATTTCTACGGTGCAGGCCCCGGAGAACTGTTCCTCCATGCTCTGAATCGCCGCCGCCGGCAGGATGCCCCGGTACGGGGCTACCATGCGTTCGCGGTAGGCGTGGGCCGCCGCCTCGGGATCGATGTTGAGCGCGAACAAGCCCGGTGCGCCGGGGATGGCGGTCGGCGTTTGGCCTAACCCAACCCCCAACACCGCATCCAGGTTCGACGCCGGGTCAGTGCTGACAATCAGGACCTGCTTGCCCGCATCCGCCAGCGCCAGGCCGGTCGCGCACGAGAGTGAGGTTTTGCCCACACCACCCTTGCCAGTGAAGAACAGATAGGGAGTCGAAGTGTTGGGGAGAGCCATGGTCGAAATCTCCGCTCAGCAGCAGCCAGACTTAGGCGAGCAGCAATCGCTGCTGATCTTGATGCGAGGCTTTACCGCCGTGGTCAGCGCAATCCCCAGCTTCTGCGCGAGTTGCTGACGCGATGGATACAGGCCCGTGGAAATGATGTGCCCATCCACCAAGAGGACCGGCAGCCGATCCATACCGGCTTCCATTTCCTTGACCACCGTCGAATTGTCGGCAAATGCCTGGGGTTCCTGGCCGAGGTTATGGCGCTCGACGGTCACCCCGTTGTCCTGAACCCACTTAAGGTCTGCCGCAAACTGCGCGAGCGCCGGATCGACCTCGACACCACAAACGCCGGTGGAACAACACATAGCCGGATCAAAGACTTCAAGCTTTTTCATTAGTGTCTACTCCGTGAGAGATTAGCGGGGCTTCATACCAGCCCTTGGATGACCCCCGGACATGTTGCCGAACTTCATGCAATGCGGCGAAATCGACCTTCATCAGCATCGGGATAATCATGACCCAGATCAGCAGGCCAACCGGCAGATTGACCCGGGCAATCTCCAAATGCCCGATGGCCTGAAACAGACCGGGCGCGACCTGCCCAGCCAGAATCCCGGCCACAATGCACAGCAAGACCCAAACGGTCAGGTAGCGCTCGAAAACGCTCATCGGCGCGCCGGCAGCCACCTTGGCGGTGACTTCACACTGAGCAGGCATGGTCGCTCCCTACAAGCCCAGTGCTTCACGCACTGCGGGAATCAGACGGGCGCGAATATCGTCACGGACGGCGATAAAACTCTCCAGTGGCTCGCCATGCGGATCGTGGAACGGCAAGTGAATACGCGGTACCGGCCTGGGGAAAATCGGGCAGGTTTCCTTGGCGTTATCGCAGACCGTCACCACCAGGTCGATGGATTCATTCATCACCACTTCGACCTCCTTCGGGTACAGGCCATCGGTCGGCAGCCCGGCCTGTTTCAGCGCGGCGATGGCTCCATCCGCCACCTTGGATTGAGGACGGGTGCCTGCGGACAGGGCGCGCACCTGCCCGGCCAAGTCATGATTCAGCAGCACTTCCGCCATTTGGGAGCGGCAGGAATTGCCCGTGCAAAGTACCAATACGGTTTTGGGTGTGTTCATGATGACTATCGATTCCTGTCCATCGTGGTTGAAGTTCTTGGGGTCTTGTCCTGCTCAACTGCGGCGCTTCTCGGTAGTCGCGCACGCCGCGGTTTTGGGCAGGCATGCGTTATTTTGGCAACAGTTATTAGTCAGGAAGGCGATCAGATCATCCATCGTGCTGAATTCAGCCGAGTAGTGGATGAAGCGACTTTCCCGTTGTCCGCGAATCAGCCCAACACGGCTGAGGTGCGCCAGATGAAAGGAGAGCGTAGCCGGCGGAAGAGTCAATTTTTCCCCGATGGCGCTCGCAAATAGCCCTTCGGGACCCGCTTCCACCAATAGGCGGAAGATAGCCAAGCGTGATTCATGCCCAAGGGCAGCCAGTAGTTCTGCAGCGTTTAATGTTTCCATAGTTAAAGTATTCTCGAAGCATCAAGGTCTGTCAATGCTCAATGCCACGAGCCTTTACCGATGGACATTGACGTTGTGGCCTGAGGTCATCGCTCCACACACCATCCCCACGCGGGCGCGTGGGGATGGTGCAAGAGTGCGAATCGTCGGGTTAATGTCCGGTGGCAAAGGTGTACGTCACGCTCATCTGGCGGCTGCCGATCGTCACCGGGCCGATTGCGTCAGCGAGGACCGCTCCACTCACCGGGGACGTGCTGAAGGTCGGCTTCGTGGAGAGGGCGTAGAGAGTGAAGGTATAGATTCGCGGACCGGATCCCGATGAGCATGGGGGATAGAACTTGAGATCGGGGCTATCGGTGGATGCGCCCGTGGTGCCGATCCCGGTGGTATTGGCGGCCAGCGATGTGACGGACGCCGGAATGCCGTAGAGAACCCAATTCCACTTTTTGCCGTCGACCGCAAGCGTCGTTGCCGTGATCGCAAATTCGACCGTGCCGGAAGGCGCGCCCGTCCAGGCCAGCGGCGGACTCACGCCACCTTTTGCATCCTCGCAGGTATAGGTGATGGGCAGGGTACCGCCATCCTGGAAGGCGGGACTCGATAATTTGAAGGGGGCAGGACAGACCTGGTTGTCGCCGCATGAGAATGAACAACAATCCCAGTTCGTACTGCACGCGCTGGCGGCGGCTTTACAAGCACCGAACAGGAAGTCGGTATCGATGAGCGGCGGCGCGTCAGACGGCATCGGCGCGGAGTACAGATAGCCCTTCCCGCACTGATTATCATAATCAGGGGTGCCGCCGGCTTCGTCCGTGGCCGTCTTCCGCAGGGCCATCAAAGTGGCATTCTGGTTTGCGGTCAGGGAGTTGCCGACGGTCGAGAAGTTCTTGGCATAATCGTATGAGATCGCGCCGTCCAACTCGCCATATTGCTTGGCTAGGTTGACGACGGTGGCCTCGTCGACCGCTCCCTGTTGCAGGAACTGCTTGAGCGTCTTGGAGATCTCAGCGCGTTTCGCCACGATGGCCAGCAAGTCGGGCTTTTGCGTGGACACTAGCCCCGTGATCTGCGCTTGCTGCGCCTTATCCAGCGTTGCCAGGAAGGTATTCCCCATGTTCGGTTCGTTATACCCGCATTCGCGGGTATGACGGATAAAGATAAAATCTATAGGCAAACGGTATAACTTCAAAAGTCTTGGGGGAACCTACCGATATGGGACGATTCGGCTTAACTTAATGGCAGTGAGGCCTTGGCTCCGACCATCATCCCCCGATCATTGCTGATTCAGGTAGTCGGTGCATAATTCCCGGCGCTTCATTGCTATTCTTCGCCACCCGGAGGTCGTTGCCATGCCGTCCCTGATCCATCGCTTAAACCCGGAGGCTGAATCTGAATCCGGGCAGGTTCCTGAGCTGCCCCGCCGCGCCTTTCTTGCCCAACTGGGGCTGTGGTTCACCGGAGCCGCGATTGGATTGATGCCGCCAGCCGGCGAGGCCCGTTCCCGTCCGGTTCACCCCGCCCCGCCGCCCGCTACGTTCAAGGCGCTGCTCCAGAATCATCTGGTGGCGCTGCGCCGGGCGGGTCGGCTGGCCGCCAATGAACGCACCGCCTGGCTGGTTTACGATTTCACCAGCCAGCGGTTTCTGGCCTCGATCAATGCCGGGATTCCCTACCAGAGCGCCAGCATGATCAAGCCCTTCATCGCGCTGGCGTTTTTCGACAAGGTCCGCGAGGGAGCGCTGCCATACACCGCCTACCAGCGCGCCCGGATGGAAGCGATGATTCAGTACAGTGACAACGACGCCACCAACTATTTCATTGCCCTGCTGGATCAAACCAGTCGCCGTTCTGGTCCCGCCGAGGCTGAATACACGCTTAAGCGCCGCCAGCCGGGTATTTTTCACCACACCCGGATTGTTGAACGGATTCCTGCTGGGGGCCGCTCCTACCGCAACCGGGCTTCGGCGCTCGACTATCACCGGTTCCTGTATGCGCTCTGGTATGACCAGTTGCCTTACTCGAACGAACTGAAGCGGTTGATGCATCTGCCTAACCGCGACCGCATTTACACCGAAGCCGCCGGGGTCGCACGGCAAACCCAGGTGTTCGACAAAACCGGCACGACCGCGCAACTGTGCGGCGATATGGGGATTCTGGTGGCCAGGGGCCGCGATGGTCACAGCTATCCTTATACGTTTATCGGGATTATCGAAAAGGCCCGGTCGGCCAGCGATTACGGTGCATGGAAAGATGCACGCGGCGATGTGATTCGCGAAGTGTCGGGCATCGCCTACCGCCATTTGCGCCAGATTCATGATCTGGTTTAGGGCAACCGGCGATTGAGACTGGCGGTAACGCCGAGTTGGCGGGAAAGTCAAGGGCACCGCAACCGGCCCGGTGGATAGCCGTATTGCCGCCGAAGCGCAGTAATGAAGTTATTGACGTGTGTGAGAGTAGCTCAAGCGGGTGGCTAATGGCTCAGCAGTTCCCGGTCTCTTGATTTATGATTGATTTATAAGAAGTTTTTATGTATAGCCAGAGTTGCATTGAGAAAAATAGCATTACGATTCAATAATCTGTAAATGGCGGGAAATGAACATGGCGTCGCCGTAGCTGAAGAACCGGTAGCGTTGTTCCACCGCATGGCGATAAGCGTTCAGCACCTCGGCATGACCGGCAAAGGCTGCGACCAGCATCAGCAAGGTAGATTCCGGCAAATGAAAATTGGTGATCAGCGCATCGACCACGCGGAAACGGTAGCCGGGGACTATAAAGATCCGGGTTTCGCCCTGCCAGGGCTGGAGTTCGCCCGAACTGGCGGCCGTCTCCAGCGCCCGCACCGCGGTGGTCCCAACCGCAATCACCCGCCCGCCACGCTGTTGCGCCGCACGAATCTGCCCGCAAACCTCCGCGCTAACATTGATCCATTCCGGGTGCATGACATGGTCGGCGATCCGATCCACCCGCACCGGCTGAAAAGTGCCGGCCCCGACGTGCAGGGTAACAAACGCCTGCGCCACACCCCGCGCCGCCAGTCGCTCCAGCAACGCCTGATCGAAGTGTAGACCGGCAGTGGGTGCTGCGACCGCGCCGGGCTGGCGGGCATACACGGTCTGGTAACGCTCCCGATCCTCAGCGGTCGGCTCGCGGCGGATATAGGGCGGCAACGGCATTCGCCCATGCTGCTCCAGCAACGCCAGCAGCGGTTGATCGCCTTCCACCTGAATTTCAAATAAATCTTCATGGCGGGCCAACACGGTAGCGGTGAAGCCGGCATCCAGCAGCAACAACCCGCCCGGCCTGGGCGCTTTACTAGCATGAAGATGAACCAGCGCCCGCCGTTCATCCAGCACCCGCTCGACCAGCAGTTCAAGCCGCCCGCCGCTGGCTTTGCGCCCAAACAGCCGGGCTGGAATTACCCGGGTATCGTTGAACACCAGCACATCGCCGGGGCGCAGCAGTTCCGGCAGATCGCCAAAACGCCGATCACCGAGCGCGCCGCTGACCCCATCCAGGGTGAGCAACCGACTGGCTCCGCGCTGTGCCAGCGGGTGCTGGGCGATCAGCTCCGGCGGCAATGCAAAGTGAAAATCCTGCCGGCGCGGGGCGCTGGATGATTCTGGCCGATGATCGGGGAACCCCGGCCGTAGGCTAAACTCTGAAGCTGTCATTACCTGCCCACTATGGAATATTGAAAATGCACAAAGTCCTGCTGATTGCCGTTGCGCTCGGCGCTTCCGGCGTTGTCCTGGCCGCTAACGATCAAAAGCCGGCATCGGCCCCGGTTCCCAACCCCGCTACGGCGGAGGCGCCCAAATCACCGGATCTGGCGAAATTACAGACCACCCTGAACGGTGCGCAACCGGACAGTATTCGTTCCGCCGCTATTCCGGGACTGTACGAGGTCGTGGTTGGCGGTCAAGTGCTGTACCTGAGCGAGGACGGCCAATTTGTGGTGCAGGGCGATATTCTCGATCTGGGTTCCCGCGCCAATCTGACTGATCAGCGGCGCGCCGAGTTGCGGGGTACCGCGCTCAACTCTGTTGATGAAAAAGATATGGTGGTGTTTGCTCCCGAGGGGCCGGCTAAACACACGGTGACGGTGTTCACGGACATTGATTGCGGTTATTGCCGCAAGATGCATAGCCAGATGGCCGCCTATAACAAGGAAGGGATCAAGATCCGTTACTTGCTGTTTCCGCGTGAGGGCCTTGGCTCCGAGTCATTCAATAAGGCCGTGTCGGTCTGGTGTTCGGATAACCGCCAGGAGGCGATGACCAAGGCCAAGCGCGGCGATAATGTGGATCGAAAGACCTGTGATAACCCGGTGCAGGCGCAATACGAGTTGGGTCAGAAGCTCGGAGTACGGGGCACGCCCAGCCTGATTCTGGAAAATGGGGAGATGCTGCCGGGCTATGTGCCGCCGGCCCAACTGACGCAACTGTTAGCGGAAAACAAAACGCCCAAGCCGGTGGTGCCGATCCAGCCCTGAATGGAATGCGCCGGTGTTCTTCGGCCAGAAAAGCCACGGTCATTTACCGGTATCGTCATACCCGCTTTCGCGGGTATGACGAAAAGTGAAGTCTGGGCATTATTGGTCCGGGATTGCCTTGGCGTGCCCTGGCTGGAAATCGCCTTATTTCCTTTCTGCCATTTTAGCCTGCTCCCACAGCGCATCCATTTCCGCCAAGGTGGATTGGGCGGGAGTGTACCCCCGCTCCGCCAGCCAGCCTTCAATTTGCCGAAACCGCCGCTCAAATTTGGCATTAGTTCCACGCAATGCTGTTTCCGGATCAAGATGAAGGTAACGAGCCAGATTAGCCACGCTGAACAGGACATCGCCCAATTCATCGCTTAGCCGTTCGGGCGGAGCCTGCATGGCAATCTCATGGCGAATTTCGCCGATTTCCTCTGCAATCTTGGCCAATACCGGCTCTACAGCACCCCAGTCAAAACCAACCTGCGCTGCCTTTTTCTGCAATTTAACCGCACGGGTCAATGCCGGCAAAGTCCGTGGCACCCCATTCAGCACGCGGGTCGGCGATTCACCTTTATCGGCTTTTTCAGCCGCTTTAATCCGTTCCCAAGCGGCAGTTTGAGTGGCGGCGTCGGCATAATACGCATTGCCAAATACATGCGGATGACGACGGGTCATTTTTTCGACAATGCCGCCGGCGACATCGGCAAAGTTAAAGCGGCCTTCTTCCTCCGCAATCCGGGCGTAAAACACCACCTGAAACAACAAATCGCCGAGTTCGGCGCGCAATTCTGCCCAATCCTCGCGGGCAATGGCGTCAGCGACTTCGTAGGCTTCCTCAATGGTATGCGGAACAAGGGTCGCGCAGGTTTGTTGTCGATCCCACGGACAGCCGGTTTCCGGATCACGCAGGCGGACCATGAGTTGCAGCAGTTGGTCAAGTTCAGTCACAGCAGAATCTCCTGTTCGCCGGTTGGCGTTTCCCGTTTGGTTTTTTCGAAGGTTATAGGCATCCTAAACCGGTTGTAGA
>CAIRMO010000113.1 GCA_903879705.1 uncultured Candidatus Competibacteraceae bacterium
CCTTATCCAAGGAGGGGATAAAACCAGCACGGTACATCGCTTTTTCCCCTCCTTGAGTAAGGAGGGGTGGCCCCGTCAGGGGCCGGGGTGGTTCGCTCCTCAGCGAGGGGAAATTCCACAACTCCAACCGGATGGCTATACGAACCTGGGGCGGACAAGCGCAATTAGCATCTTTATACCGTTCCGCTCTGTACATGACAAAATCACGCGGTGGACTGTATCGGGCTGAAGCGACTGGTGTGGTAATTCAATTCGGTATTCGCTAGACCCGATCAGGCATCACACGCTCCGCTTGAGTGGATGCGCGATGAGGATCGCGCCCGCTTTGAACGGCTTGCTGATTACGGATTCTGACAGAATTTCGCCCGGCATCTGCACGACAACTATTTGATTTATTTGGGAGTTTACCGCAAAGCCAGAAAGGTCTACACTGTTGCCGGACAAGCACCGTCTAACGGAGACGCCGCCTGGCGTCCTCCGCGTCATCCCCCCACGAGCGCGACAATGAACGACCAAAAATACGATGTCATCGTGATTGGCACCGGCCCAGGAGGAGAAGGGGCTGCCATGAAAGCCGCCAAGGAAGGAAAAACCGTGGCGGTGATCGAGAAACACCATCTGGTTGGCGGCGGCTGCACCCACTGGGGCACCATTCCCTCTAAAGCCCTGCGCCATTCCATCAACCGGATGCTGGAATTCAATACCAGCCCGGCATTCCGCAACGCGCTCGGTCACGCCCTGAAGCTGTCCTATCCCGAACTGCTGCGCTCCGCCGAATCGGTGATCGCCCGTCAGACCGCCATGCGTCGGGATTTCTACGAGCGCAACCGGGTCCGGCTTTATCACGGCCACGCCAAATTCCTCGATGTCCATACCCTTGAAGTCCGCACCGGCACCAGTATCGAACTGTCCACGCTGACCGCCGACGCTTTCGTTATCGCTTCGGGCTCGCACCCCTTTCGGCCCCACGACCTTGATTTCAACCACCCGTGCATTTTCGATAGCGACACCATCCTCAGCATGACCGCTACCCCGCGCTCAATTCTGATCTATGGCGCGGGCGTGATCGGCTGTGAATATGCCAGCATCTTCCGCAACATGGGTTGCAAGGTGGATCTGGTCGACACCCGCTCCCAGTTACTATCTTTCCTCGACGACGAGATCGCCCACGCGCTGAGCTATCACCTGCGCGATCAGGGGGTGATGATCCGCCACAATGAGGACTATCAGGGGGTTGAAGGTCTGCCCGATGGCATGGCGATGTCGTTCAAGTCCGGCAAGCGGATCAAGGCCGATGTGCTGCTGTGGGCCAATGGCCGCACCGGCAATACCGCCAACATGGGGCTGGAGGAACTGGGCATCACCCCGAACAATCGCGGTCAGCTCAAAGTGGATGAGAACTACTGCACCGCCCTGCCGCATATCTACGCCGTAGGCGATGTGATCGGCTATCCCAGTCTGGCCAGCGCCGCTTATGATCAAGGCCGGTTCGCCGCCACCCATCTGATTCACGGCAGTTGCGACCATCACCTGATCGATTACATCCCGACCGGCATCTACACCTCCCCGGAGATCAGTTCAGTCGGACGCACCGAGCGCGAATTGACCGAGGCGCGGGTGCCTTATGAGGTCGGCCACGCCTATTTCAAGAGCCTGGCCCGCGCCCAGATCACGGGCCGCACCGTGGGAATTCTCAAACTGCTGTTCCATCGCGACACCCTGGAAATTCTGGGCATCCACTGCTTTGGCGACCAGGCGGCGGAAATCGTCCACATCGGCCAGGCGATCATGGCCCAGCGGGGCGAAGCCAATACCATTCAATACTTCGTTAATACCACCTTCAATTATCCGACCATGGCCGAAGCGTACCGGGTTGCGGCCCTTAACGGTCTGAACCGGCTGGCCTGAAAAGGAAAAAGTGCATGGACATTACCCCCTATCTCAAACTGATGGTCGACAAGAACGCCTCTGACCTGTTCTTTCATGTCGGTGCCCCGGTCAATATCAAAATCGGCGGCGTAGTGCGCCCCATCGGCAACAAGGTGCTGGGGCCGGGACAGGTGCGTGAGATCGCCTACTCGGTGATGAAAGATGATCAAGTCAAGGAATTTGAAAGCGAATGGGAACTAAACTTCGCCATTCCCCTGCATGGCGTGGGCCGGTTCCGCTCTAACGTCTTCAGGCAGCGCGGCGAAGTGTCGATGGTGATCCGCTATATCAAGGGCGATATTCCCCAAGTGGAGGAACTGGGCCTGCCACCCTTGCTGCGGCAGATCATCATGGAAAAACGCGGACTGATCCTGCTGGTGGGCGCGACCGGTTCCGGCAAATCCACCACTCTGGCGGCGATGATCGACCATCGCAACTCCAGTTCGCCCGGCCACATCATCACCATCGAGGACCCGATTGAATTCACCCATCAACACAAAAAATCGGTGATCGCCCAGCGCGAGATCGGCATTGACACCCACGGCTACGAAAACGCTTTGCGGAGCGCGATGCGCGAGGCTCCGGACGTGATTCTGGTCGGTGAAGTCCGTGCCCGCGAAGTGATGCGATTTGTGCTGACCTTCGCTGAAACCGGCCATTTAGTGCTGTCCACCTTGCATGCCAACAATGCCAACGGCGCTCTGGAACGGGTGGTCAATTTCTTCCCCGAAGACGCCCGGCCGCAATTGCTGATGGATTTGGCGCTGAACCTGCGGGCGATTATTTCGCAACGGCTGATTCGTTCACTGGACGGCGGGCTGACCCCGGCGGTAGAAGTGCTGCTGAACACCCCCTATATCGCCGACCTGATCCAGAAGGGCAAGATCGACTATGTCAAGGATGCGATGGAACAGGCCACCGAGTCCGGGACCATTACCTTCGATCAATCGCTGTTCAAGCTGTACAAGGAAGGCAAGATTTCCAAGGACGAGGCGATCAAAAACGCGGATTCCAAGAACAATGTCGGTCTGAAAATCCGCCTGTCCGAAGGTTCGGAATCCGGCAGCGCCAAATCTGCCGGGATGGCTGATCTGGCGATCCACGACGAGGAACAGGACAACCGGGGGCGGATGTTCGGGATGTAGCCCACCTGGGTGAAATGGGCCAACACGCTGATAACAGAAGCCTTTCCTTATCCCCGGCACTCGATCTTTAACACAAAATCGCAGGCTTCGGCGGCAATGTCCGTAGCGGCACGAGTGTTTCCCGGCAAGCGGCTCTGGTATTCGATGCCCACCGCTTCCAGAAAGCCCCGCGCCAGCATTCCCTTGATGGCAAAGTTGACGTTCTGTGGTACATCGCCGGTCATCTCATGCACCCGGACCGCGTTGAGCTTGGAACTGACCACGCCCACCACCGCGCCATCGCCGTCCAGCAACGGCCCGCCGCTGTTGCCGGCCTGAGTCGGAGCGGTAAATTGCAGGGCGCGAGTGTCATCGCCGGGGCCAATGAGCGAACTCACATTGCCGGTCGTCACTTGCGGCCCGGAACCGAGCAGCCCGCCCAGCGGATAGCCCACCACGATCACCGTCTCGCCCAGCCGCGCCTGTGGTCCGTCGCGGAAGCGGGCCATGCCGGGCGGCGGCGGATCGGCCCGCAACAGCGCCAAATCGTTGGTGGGATCAGCGAACACCGGTTCCAATCGGCAACGATGGCGGGGCGACCGGGCCAGAATTTCATTGGCACCGTCAATGACATGATGGTTGGTCAGAATGTAGCCGTCGGGATGAACGCAGAATCCGGTACCGCTGAATGAACCCTTGCCGGCGGATCGATCCGCCTCGCGCCGCCCGTTCGGTCCAGTCAGCGCCGGAGTTTTTGGGAGCGGTTCTGGCAGGTGTAGCCCAAAATGGGCAGCCAGCGCCGGCAGTCCGGCGGAGAAGCCTTGACCTACTGCCCGGAATTTCCATTGCCCCTGATGGCGGTACAGTTCGGCCATGATCAGGGCGGTTTCCCCCCGACTGGCCGGCGGCAACGAAAACAGCAATGGCAATTTGCCGGACGGATCGGCCAGCCAGGCCCGAACTGCGCTGAACACGCCAAAGGTCGTAGCCGGCGCGAAACCCGGCTTGACGGTCAGCACCACCGCAATACGGGCGATCACCTCCGGAACAGCGTCCAGGTCGATCCGCAACTCGCCGGGAAACCCGGTAAAAGTGACTGAACCATCGCGGGAGCGCGGCTGCTCGGCGCTGATCAGATCGTCAGCGTCCCGAACCCGCCCGGCGCTATTCAGCAAGGCAGCGCCGAGTTGGGTTTTAGCGGCGAATTCATCGCTCGGTTCGCCACTGACGCCCACCGCGATCCGCCCGCCGCCTAGCGGGTGATTCTGTCCCGGCTGGAGTTCTTGCATGACCGCTTTACCCCGCTATCATCATTGCACCGACGCTTTCAAGCATAGGCCGGGCCGGGGCTAAAATCCGCCAACCGGGACAAATCCAGCGCTACCGCAGCATCCTCAGGATTTAAGTCATAAGGCGTCACGCCCAGCAAGGGCGCATTCAGCCGGCGTTGCAAAGTCGCCAAATTCGCCTCGAACCGGGCCATCGCCGGATCAATTTGATTGGCGACCCAACCGGCCAGATACAATCCGCGCCGTTCAATGGCCTCAGCAGTCAGCAAGGCATGATTCAGGCAGCCCAACCGCATTCCAACCACCAACACCACCGGCAACGCTAAAGCCACTGCCAAATCTGCCGTGTCCTGCTGATCATCGAGTGGAACCCGGAATCCACCGACCCCCTCTACCCACACTACGTCCGCCAAGGTTTGCAATTGCGCCAACGCCTGCTGAATCAGTGCAATTACAATCGGTCGTCCGGCTTCAGCCGCAGCCAGATGCGGGGCAATCGGCGAGTCATAAAGATAGGGATTCACCAGGGCGACCGGCGGTTGAATGGAACTGGCTGCCAATAATCGCGTGACGTCCTCATTACCACCATCGGCTTCAATCCCTGCCGCAATCGGCTTCATTCCAACCGCACTCAAACCCAATTGCCGGGTGGCATACAGCAAAGCGCAGGCCACCTGGGTTTTACCCACCCCGGTATCCGTGCCGACAATAAAAAAGGTGCGGTTCATGGCCGAATCGCGATCAGCCAGACTGCGTCATAGGTGAGGGGCAAACCGGCGGGTTCCCGCAATGTCTCATAACGAGCGGTCAATGCGTGCCAAGTGGAACGGCTAAAAGGTGTGGGCCGGCGCTGTTCCACTTCGCGGGCACCGACCGCTTTCACACTGCGAAGCAAAGTTCGCAGGTCAGGAAAATAGCGCCGCACTGGTTGCCGGTCCCAGCGCCACACCTCACAGTCGCTGGCCTGGCACGCGGTCAACAGGTGTTCCGGGGCAGGAATAGTCAGCACATGGCGGTAATCGTCCAAGGTGGCGAAGGCGTGGCGCAATTCAGGAAAGTTGTTCGCGCCCAAGGTTGCTACTGCCAGCGCTCCGCCAGGTTTTAGCACCCGCCGCGCCTCAGCCAGACAGCGGTGCGGGTCGTTCCATTGCCAGGCCAGACTCGACCAGTACAGTTCGAAGCACTGATCGGCTACCGGCAAATGCTCAATGTCGGCACAAATCAGCAAGGCCGCGTCCAATTGCGCGCGGGCGGCGATCAACATCCGGGGCGCAAAATCAATCATGGTCATTTCAGCGTCCGGCCATTGGAGTTGAAGCTGCTGAGCGCCATAACCGGTGCCACCGCCGGCATCAAGAATCGCCTTAGGATTGAGATTGCCGCTGATTTGAATCAGGTGGGCGGCCAGTCGGTCGGACACTTCGCGCTGGACTTCAGCAGCCGTGTCATAAGTGGTCGCTACCTGATTGAAGGCTTGGCGAATCCGCTGTTTAGCGGGCAGGATGGGGGGAGAATTAAGTATTGGCTGCAAACAGGATGCCTCATTTTTTGAGATAGATTTCAACCATTACCATTGAGCAACAACATCAAACTCAAGCAAATTTTTATTTGAATTACGCTTGCGAATTGCCCGACACTCTATGTTATGAAATCCTAATTCCATCAGCATTTCCGCATACAACTGCTCTGTCGAAATCAGAGTCCCATAAAAAGCAGAATTCCCGACGATATAATGTATTTCTGCGCCACTAGCAAGTACTGGGGTCAGGCATTGAAAGTGATTCCATATGTCATCAAAATATTTTGCTATATAATTAGCCAGAATAACGCCATTCTTGTTATCCGTATGGACAATTTTATCAAGGGCACGAGCCAGTTGATGGCTCTTAAAATAATTTTCCGGGCGTTCCCACCCTATTAAACGACTGGTCGCAATGCCCCAAGTGCCGCCGATAGCTGTCCAATCCAACTCGCCTGCATCTCGGCCATTTAGCAAAAATCCAAGCCAATACATGTAAGGACGAAGTTCGCGAATATAGGACATCCGGTTCACATAAGGTGGGGAAGTAATAACCAGATCAAATGGTCCTTCAACTACTTTTGCTGGATTCCTTGCATCGCCAAGGATTACATCGCTTTGCCCTGCTGGATTTTCGCTAGCGCTATTCAACACAAAACGGACGTTTTCAGAAAAAACACCCGCTCTATCGGTATTAAAATTGATAGCAATCTGGTCATCATTTTTGAACGACATCGATTGATGATTAAAAGCAGCATTCGATAACTCAATCAAAGATCGGCAAAATGCAATTAGCAGCAAGGTATGTGCTGTGGAGCATTCTCTGGTCACTTCTGAAATGGCAGGAAAAAGCAACTGAAGGAAATGCAGAGATTCTGGATTCCACCATCGTTCTATGTTATGAATCAGCGGAGCGGGCATGGGGTGGATACGCTGGCGCTTTACTAAATCGAGTGCCGAAGCAGAAGCATGATGCGCTGCAACGATCTCCCCCGGAGAGTAGTGTGCAATTTTTGCCTGTGTTAGCCACACGAGAAAAGGATTGATTTCTGTTGTGATACCTTCATGCCTGTGATAAGCAGCGATCAGCGCGGTCGTTCCAGTGCCGCAAAATGGATCAAAAATGCGCCGGGTCTGGCTGTAATCGGCGATCAATTCTTCCACGATCTTGATCGAGTAGGCAGGAGTGAGACGTAACCAGCCGTGTCGCCCGGTTCTTGCGTTGAACTTATAGGTGTAATCCGACCGCTGGCGGAGTTGTTCACGCACGGAAACAACTGCCATTACTTTGACTCCGGTGTTAGTAATGCTTCAAGTACATTAGCTATTTCTATCCGAAGGGTTTTACGGTTTCGATTAAAAAATGCAGCAAGGTCATATCCAATAACCTCACGCATAAAATCATAGGTAGAAATCAGTGGATCATTTGCGCCCTCAATGCCGGTAATGACCGCCCATTTTTCAGTCCGGTAGCGCAGCAAAACATCGCTATCGATCTGGGCAGACAAGATGGTAGCGCAAGGGAAATAAGCTTTGGTGTACGCTGTTGCCGCATTGGCAATATCAGCATTCTGACGCTTCGAATCCTTACTCTTATAACCTTGTCGAACTTCAAAGATGGTGCCGTTTAGCATTGAAAATACACGCGGGTCTACACCGATAGATTCGGCAGAATCTTTCATCCATGCGTGGAAACGGATACGTTTTACCTCATCGGCAATCTTATCAAGTGGAACACGGCCATCGAGATACAGAGTCCGTGTTTTTCCGGTTGAGAGTGGAATGGTGTAAGACCACGTTACATCAGCTTCGGACAAGCCAAGAGCGTCTTTGATAACGGTTCGGAAGAGCTTTTCGCAGCCAATACCAATCTGTCTATAAATGCTGGTCATTCCACCTGCCGCCTTATGGGCAGCGTACATCATCGGATGGTCGAGGCCAAACCAGTTATAGAATGGGTCACTTTGATAAAGCGTTTGGAATTGGGCTAGAGTTAATCCATCACCCTTTGAGCCTTGACCAAATTTTGGTTTGTATTTGGCGCAGACCCTGATCGGTTCCAAGACGAGATCAAGGTATGCAGCGTCGTTTGGATTCAATGGAAAGACTCCGATGGATTAGCGAGTGATGCAGTGGAATCAGCACATTCTCTGAGCGCCTGAATCAGTCTGTCAACCTGCGCCTCGCTATGCGCCGCCGACAGCGAAATCCGCAACCGGGCGCTCCCCATCGGCACGGTCGGCGGACGAATGGCTGGAACCCACAATCCGCGCTCAAACAATTGTCCGGCCAAGTGTACCGCGGCGTCATTCCCGCCAATCAGCAACGGTTGAATGGCGGTAGGCGAAGCTAATAATCGCTGTGGCAAGTCGCTTAATCCAGCTTGTAATCGGGCAATCAAACGGTATAAATGCGCCCGCCGTTCATCGCCATTAGCGATCAGCTCCAGACTGGCGATCAAGGCTGCGGCAATGATGGGACTGGAGGCGGTAGTAAAAATGTAGGACCGCGCTCGCTGCATCAGCCATTCTATTACCCGCCGATCACCGGCGACAAACGCCCCGGATACGCCCGCCGCCTTGCCCAAAGTACCCATCAGAATCAGGCGTGGCGATGGTGGGAGGCCAAAATGCGCCAGACTGCCGCGCCCGCCCGGACCGAGGACGCCGAAGCCGTGGGCGTCATCCACCACCAGCCAGGTGTCGTAGCGTTCCGCCAGCTCAAACAGTTCCGGCAGCGGCGCTAGATTGCCGTCCATGCTGAATACCGCATCAGTGAGAATCAGCTTGCGCTTGGCGGAACTCTGCGCCAGCCGGCGGGCGAGCGTTTCCACATCGCCATGCGGATAGCGGATATGTTCGGCGCGAGCCAGTTGCGCGGCGTCAATCAATGAGGCGTGATTGAGTTTGTCGGCGAAAATGGCGTCATTGCGCTCCACCAGAGTGGGAGCAATCGCCAGATTCGCCATGTAGCCGGTGGTGAAATACAGCGCTCGCTCTCGGCCAAGGAACGATGCCAGCCGCTCCTCCAGTTCAGCATGAGGCCGTAAATGGCCGCTGACCATATGCGATGCGCCACTACCGATGCCCCATTGTTCCGCTGCGTCCCGCGCTGCGGCAATCAGGGCCGGATGATTGGCTAGGCCGAGATAGTCGTTGCTGCAAAAGGCAATGAGCCGCTGACCATCGATTACCGCTTCCGGGCCACAGGGCGCGTCCAACGTCCGACGCCGACGCAATAAACCGTCATTCGCTAATTGGGCCAGGCCGGTTTCCAACTCATCCCAAATCATTTTTTTGAGGCCAGTAGTTAAAGTAAAGGTTAAAACAGGCCGGTTATTATCAGCCCGTTATTTCACAGTCTCACCGCAATTTTCAAGGCATCACCCGAAACACTTTCATCACTTCATCGCCGAGATGATTGATGACTTTGACGGCAATCCGCCCGGACACCGGTTTAATGAAAGGGCGGGACGTATCGCTATTCAGGGTGGCCCAAGCCTCTTCGTTGATTTCGGCTTTGAGCGTAGTTTTCAGGGCTTGATAAGGATTATTAGCGCCGAGAAAGTAGGCGTGGCGGACAAAGAAACTTTCTTCGTTATAGTCGGTGTCGATGAACCAGCAGGCAATGCCGTCGGGGCCGTCACTGCGAATTTCGCCAGTTTGCGGATGGAACACATCAATGCCGTTAATTTTGACTTGAAGGTGGCCGTCGGCAGCATTGATGATGGTGATGTCGGGTTCGCCGAAGATGACAAACAGATTGCCCTTGCCGGTATTTTTAAGGTCGTCGGCCATGTGTAAATCGGCGTTCATCCGGGCTTTGAGAACCGGAATGCGGCCCAGTTTGGCAAAATCGGTGGAGCGGGCGTCGTAGTTGAAGGCACAGGCAATGAGGACATCGAAATCGGCATCACCGGCTTCACGCGCAGCAGCGACTAAATCAGGGCGGGAGACGGTGCCAAATTCCGGGCCGATAAAAATGGCAGCGCGTTTTTCAATCGGGACTCCCTCGCTCTTTTCGGGAGAGGGATTTTCTAAATACCGTCCTTCAGCGCAAATCAATTCACCCGGCCAGGCTATTAATGCGGTAAAAGTAATCCGGTCTTCCTTGTGTGCCTGTTGGACGCCTGCCATTTTCAGATTATCCAGAATCATCTGGGCAAAATCCGGCTTTTCGTGATAGCCGTCGCGGGATTCTGCAATGCGGTCTACTAACTCATCGTTTTCATCGACGCCTAATACTCGATGCGGTGAAAGGCTTTCCACGGTAAACGGCCCGGCCACTCGCACCGTCTTTTTGTTTTCATAAGGTTTATCGTAGAGATATTCGTAGTCAGCCTTAGCGGCAATCGAGGCGTCAATCTCATGTTGTCGGGCGATGCGCTGTTGCCACCATTGCGCGTGTAATTTTTTAGCGGCATCCGGCCAGTGTGGATCAGCTTCATGCGGGATTTGCCATTCTTCAAATGATTTGCTTAACAACGAGTTAATTTGCTGGCGCAACGGCTCCATTATTTTCTGAAACTTCTCCCAAATTACGTCGATTTCAGCGTTATTGGCAATGGATTTTAGAGTGATATGCGGGACGCGCTCATAAACAAAGCCTTGGCGAATGTCGTTACGGGTGGGCTGACTGGATGGCCCGGTACGAGTGATTTCGGCTTCCTTGAGTTGACCGGCGCGGCTATCAGCCAGCAGGTAATAGGGATAGCGAGCGCCCATAATCCGGGCACGGGCCAAGGCTAATGCCACGCGGGAGGTGTCAATCGTGATCCAGCGCCGGCCCCATTGTTCGGCGACATAAGCCGTGGTGCCAGAACCACAAGTGGGATCGAGAACCAGATCGCCGGGGTCGGTGGACATGAGGATGCAGCGTTCGACAGATCGGGCGACAGTCTGTACTACATATGACCGTTCTTCAGTTTGGGAACCACTACCCGTATCAGCCCAAATATTCGTCAACGGAGATACCGGCGTATCATTAAAAACTCGCTTATAACGGATCGTTCCGTTGACATCACAAAGGCGATTTCCTCTCCCTAAACGCCGTAAACCATCAAGTGAAGTAGACCAATATCGTTTTTTTGGATCAAATTTTGCCCCATGCAATTCAAATGGCTCACGAGTATATTCATGCGATGATGTAAGATCACCAAGTCCAAATAGAATGCCTATTTTTTCAGATTCTTTTGGATATTCTTTTTCGATTTTAGTCAATCGACGCCATTCAAAAAAGTTCGTTTCGATACAGCCATAAGAATCCTCAGAAACATCTAAATACTCTTTTGATTTAAAAGGTCTCCGAAATTTACACATCGATTTATTTTTGGCATAAACTATAATTGTATCGAATATGGATGGCAAAAAATCAGCCGTTCGATTGCTCGTTGTTCTAAATTTAATTTCAATGACTTGATTAACATCCCCAAACACCTCATCCATCACCGCCCGAACCCGATGCACATTTTCATCGCCAATCTGGACAAAAATCGACCCAGAATCCGTCAATAACTCCTGCGCCACGGTCAACCGATCCCGCAAATAAGTCAGATAAGAATGAATCCCGTCCCGCCAGGTATCCCGAAAGGCTTTAACCTGTTCCGGCTCGCGGGTAATATGATCAACATTGCCGTCCTTGACATCGCGGCTGGTGGTTGACCATTGAAAATTGGAGTTAAATTTAATTCCATAAGGCGGATCGAGGTAAATACATTGCACCTTGCCGCGCAATCCTTCGCGCTCGGCCAATGACGCCATAACGTGCAGACTGTCGCCCAAAATCATCCGGTTTTGCCACTTGCCGTCATGTTGATAAAATTCGGTTTTATCCACGCCTTCGGGAATGCCGTTAAAATCCGCAAACAGATCAATCTGCTCATCATTAGCCTTGGTGTCTGCCGCACTTTGCCGCAACAGATCATCAATCAACACCTTGGGATGAATCTTCTCCTGGATATACGGCGGCGGTGCATGAACCACCAAATCCGACCAATCCTGCAAATCCTTCCCGCGCCAAACCAGTTGCGGATCGAGATCACGATTACGGCGCTCATACGCCACCTGCACCGGATTCTGTTCCTCTTTCCGCATCACTGACTGATATTCCGCCGTCGGGATATTCTTGCGGGTGGCATCTTCGTGAGTCAGGGTTTCAATGGTTTTGGTCGTGGGTTTCTTGGGCATGTTAATTCCGATTGCGTAGCAGGTGGTTTATTCTTTGAATGGATTAACGATTAACAATGGTTAGCGTTCATTCATTTCATCCCGTGTCGGTTTATGCCCAATGATGACCTTGCCCGGTAATTTTTCGATGGTATTATCATAATTTTTCATCCTTTCATTACGCCCCACATAATCAGCAAGCCACCGACAAAATAGCTCATTGAGCGTCGTATTTTCAGCCCTCGCTATTTCCTCGGCAGCTTCAATCAGTTCTTCATCAAGATAAAGAGTAATGCTTTTCATGGTAAAGGCTCCTTGATTGTGGATTATCAACCAGTCATGCGTCGTCATTCTTTGCATAGCTAATTGATAAATTTGCTATGCAAAGCGGATGCCTGCCTGTTTTTCAATAGCTTTTAATGTACCCATAGGAATTACATCATTGCTGTGAATTGGAACAATTGCAGTGCGTCTAATCTGTGGATTAAATAGCTTGAGATGAGAACCAGTTTGACTGGCTTCCAGAAAACCAGCCATTTTGAGTTGCTGAATCACTTCCTTTGCTGTCAAACGCGGCGTTTTAGGAGGCATGGATAATTCCTTTTTTACAAGGCCATTTCAACCACTTCTCTCGAATCAGCCAGTTCCAACAGGTAATCTGGAATAGGTTCCAGCATTAACGTAATCGCGTCTTTCAAATTCTCAATCGCTACCTCCCGACTTTCGCCAAAAGAAGACACGAAATTCAGTTCTGGGCAGGTTGCCGAGTAGGCATTGACTTCATCATCCCACTCTAAAATAGCTCTGATTAACATGATTGATCTCCTCTTTTCACTTCTGACACTGATCGATTAACTGCTCGATACACCGATTAAAATCCACCTCAATCTCATACACCGCCGTAAATTCCGCAAACGCCCAGCGGCCATAATTCCCCAGGTTATTGACGCCCGGCACCCAATAGGTCTCCATCGTCGCCTTTTTCTCTTTGGCATCCTCACGCCGATAACCCTTGATTTCCACGATTAAATGCAGCAATCCACCCGCTCCATCATTGACCACGACGATAAAATCCGGGCGATAATGCCGTAATTGCGAACCATAACGATAAGGCACCTCCAGCCCCAAATTATGATTCTTCACATAAGCCTGAACCCGGGGATGCGCTTCAACCACCCGGCAAAATTCCGCCTCCCAATCGCTATCCAGAATCACCCAGTTCAAATGACAACGCCGGGAATCGGTCTGCCAGCGACTGGTTTTAGTGGTGTTAAAATTGACATGGGCCGTGGAACCGGTCGGATTATAAGCATCCAGCATGACCTTAATGGGCCGCTCACCGACCAGTGAACGGGTAATGGCGGCGGTAATCCGTTCACTCGCCATATCCGCCAATTCCTGATAAAGCAACTGCGCCGGATAGGTCCCGCCCTTGCATACCAGACAGCGATCCAGCCATTGCCCGGCGATCTGTTTCAACTGGCCGAACAAATGCAATTTCGGCTCTTCACCCGGATCGCGCCAGTGGGTATACAACAAGCGGCGGGTCAAGTGAAACAGCAGCGTTGACCGTCGCACTTCAGCCAGATGATCCAGCTTCAAATCCACGCTTTCGCCAATAATCCCGGCATTTTGGGTAATCGACGGCCCCACCAGTTCCGGGGTCAACTCTAATATCGAGTCCGCATTAAACTCAGCGGTTAAGCGCTCCTCCGGCAATTCCACCCGATAACCGGCCACTCGCGGAAAGCGGATTGCCAGCGGATCGCGTTCCGGGCGCATGGCTTTAACCTGAATCACGGCTTGCGGCGGTTGCGGCGGGGCAATCACCGGCTTGGCGGTAAAATCAAACGGAATGCCCAGCACATCAGCATATTTCACATTAAATAGACCCACCTCATTTAGATCATAAGACTGGCGGCGCAAGGATCGACCGATGACTTGTTCACAGAGTAATTGTGTGCCAAACGCCCGCACCCCCAGAACATGAGTGACGGTATTTACATCCCAACCCTCGGTCAGCATCGACACCGACACCACGCAACGAATCGAATCGCCCAATCGGCCCGGCTTACCCACCGTATTCATCACTTCCCGCAACAAATCCTGATCACTGAGGTTTTCCGCCTGTCGCCGGTCGCCGGTGCGCTGAATGATTTCCCGGCGAAACCGGTCAATCTCATCCATCGCCACTTGCCGAAACTGCTCATCCAGCGCCTCGCCGGATTCCAGTTGCTCGCTGTCAATCAGCAAAGTGCGCGGGCGACCCAGCGGATTACTGGATTCATCGAAATTGCGAAACAGCGGCAACCGGCCATTTTCCAGCGTGGTTGAACCGTCTTCATGTTCCCGGCGAAACCCGGCAATAAAGTCATAGACCAGTTTCGAGGTCGAGGTGTTATTGCACACCACGATAAAACAGGGCGGGGCAGGCATTCCCTGGTCTTGCCATAACCGGTAAGTCTTTTCATAATGCCCATACAAGGCTTCCAGCGCAGTTTGCAATTCCACCGGCAAACTGAGCGGATCGAGGGTCTTGGCTTTACCCCGGCCTTTTTTTGGCATCCGACTGCGAATGTGTTCCCACAAATTGCGGAATTTCGGCATTTCGCCGCCGGGGATATTATCGGCGACCGGCACTCGCGGCAGCTTGACAATTCCGCATTCAATCGCATCCATCAATGAAAAATCGCTCATTGTCCACGGAAATAGCGTGCCTTCGGCATAACCCGATCCGCGCAGAAAAAAGGGTGTCGCTGACAAGTCAAGCACCCGACTGACGCCCATGTTGCGCTTCACCGCTTCCAGCCCGGCAATCCACAACCGAGCTGCCTCATTGTTCTTTTCCGCTTCCCGGCGTTCATCGCTCGCCAACTCCCGTTCATTCTCGGCATCGGGTTTTTCCCGATAGCAATGATGGGCCTCATCATTCAACACCAGAATCTGTTTCAGCCCCATCAACTCGGGCATCACCCGCTGTAGCATTTGCCCTTCGCTTTCCAGCGTCTTTAGTGCCGGGCCGCGTCCTTGCAATAACGAACGCCCGCCTTTGGACAATTCCAGCCGATCCCGGCGTTTAAACGCATGGTAATTAGTAATCACGATCTTGGCCCGTTCCAGATCACGCAACCAATCACCGGGAACCAGCTCCCGGCTGGCGTAATAACTGTCCGGGTCATTGGGTTGCAGCACCCGCAACCGATCCCGAATGGTCAAACCGGGCGCAACCACCAGAAAACCCCGGCTAAACCGCGTACCTTGCGGGTGGCGCACCGCGTTAATCGTCTGCCAGGCAATCAGCATCGCCATGACCGTCGTTTTACCGGCTCCGGTCGCCAGTTTTAACGCCAGCCGCAGTAATTCCGGGTTGGCCGCCTGATTAGAGTCAGTGAGATGTTGCAAAAAACCCTGACCCGCTTTTCCGGCGTGAGGTGCCACTTCGGTCAGCCAGATCACTGTTTCCACCGCCTCGACCTGACAGAAAAAGGGCCGAATGCTATTAAACGAATGCTGTCGCCAATGCTGCAATAATCGGGCGGTTTCTGGCGTGACCTGCCATTGCGCCGGATTGGGTAATTGCCGCCATTGATCCACCCGCTGGCGTACTGCGTTAATGATCGCGGTATGGTCATATTGCTGTTGCTGGCTGGACAGTCCCAGTCCTTCATTAAAGATCAGCGCATCCTGCTCCGCACCCTGGCGCTGGCGGGGTTTGGGAATCGGAGTAATGAATTCAGCCCGGCGGCGGTTTTCAATAATCCGTTGAGTAGGCTGACCACTGGCATCCAGTTCCCAGTGCCGGATCGGACGTTCATAAGGCGAGTTGAGAATCGGGCGTTCAAAGAAAGGCTGATTCATGGTCGCCAGGTTCCTGCGGGTTGAAGAATTATTTTTCCAGGAAAGATACGGAACACACGGAAAAAATCAAGAACTGGAAAAAAAAATGGCTCAGGCCAGTGCCGCCTTTAATGCCTCGACCGCTCGTTCCGCCAATAGCGCCGCCTCGTCGTCATTAAGAATGTAGGGCGGCATAAAATAAATCGTGGTTCCCAAGGGCCGCAACAGCACTTCCCGTTGCAGCGCCTCACGGTAGAACCGCAGCCGGAAATCGGGATCAGCGGTTCCAATGTCCACCGCCCAGATCATCCCGGTGTGGCGGAAATGCCGGGCCTGCGGATGATTCGCCAAGGGTTCCAGCAATGCAGTGAACCGTTCGGCAAACGGCCGGTTGCGCTCCAGCACTGCGTCCTCGGCGAAAATATCGAGAGTCGCCAGCGCTGCCCGACAGGCCAGCGGATTGCCGGTGTAGGAATGGGAATGGAGAAAACCGCGCATCACGGCGTCATCGTAAAAGGTGGCGTACACCGAATCAGTGGTCAGCACCACCGATAACGGCAGGTAACCGCCGGTCAGTCCCTTGGACAAACAGAGGAAATCGGGCCGGATCGCCGCCTGCTCATGGGCGAACAAGGTCCCGGTGCGGCCAAACCCGACCATAATTTCATCGCAAATCAGGTGAATGCCGTAGCGGTCGCAGAGTAGCCGAGCCCGCCGCAGATACTCCGGGTCGTACATCACCATCCCGCCCGCGCCCTGCACCAGCGGTTCCACGATCAAGGCAGCGATGGACTCGTGATGTTCAGCCAGATGGCTTTCCAATCCGGCAGCGGCGCGACGGGCCACATCGGCGGCGGTTTCACCCGGTTGCGCCTGACGGGCATCGGGCGAAGGCACGGTCTTGGCCGGGCGCAACAGCGGCGCATAGGCGTCCTTGTACAGCGCCACGTCGCCGACGCTCAACGTCCCCAGAGTTTCGCCGTGGTAACTGTCGGCCAGGCACAGGAAGCGGTTTTTGTCCGGCTGGCCCTGATTGCGCCAAGTATGAAACGACATTTTCAGGGCGATTTCGACCGCCGACGACCCGTCCGAGGCGTAGAAACAATGGCCGAGCGTATTCCCGGTCAGCGCCGCCAGCCGTTCTGATAATTCCACCACCGGCGCATGAGTGAAGCCGGCCAGAATGACGTGTTCCAGCCGATCCAGTTGATCCTTGATGGCGGCATTAATGCGCCGGTTGGCGTGACCAAACAGGTTGACCCACCACGAACTGATCGCGTCCAGATAGCGCCGCCCGGCAAAGTCATACAGCCACGCGCCCTGTCCGCGAGCAATAGCAATCAGCGGCAAGTCGCCGACATCGTGCTGCTTCATCTGGGTGCAGGGATGCCAGACCGCAGCCCGACTGCGGTGAGTCCAGTCGGGATTAGTCACGAAGGCTGGAATCGACTCCCCCTTTGGCAAAGGGGGCAGGGGGGATTTTGCCGGTTCCACTCAAACCCCATGCAGACCGAGATTGGTAAACAGCGCGTTATCCCGCTCCCTCTGCGGATTACTGGTGGTCAGCAAGTGGTCGCCGTAAAAGATCGAGTTAGCCCCGGCCAAAAAGCACAGCGTCTGTTCAGCCTCATTCATTTGCTCACGGCCCGCCGACAGCCGGACATAACTGCGCGGCATGGTGATGCGGGCGGCGGCAATGGTGCGGGCAAACTCGAAAATATCGACGGCTTCGCTGCTGGCCAGCGGGGTACCGGGAATCGGTACCAGATTGTTAATCGGCACTGATTCTGGCGGCGGATCGAGATTCGCCAGTTTGGCAATCAGACTGGCGCGATGACGGCGGGTTTCGCCCATGCCGACAATGCCGCCGCTACAGACCTTCAATCCCGCCGTCCGCACCTTTTTCAAGGTGTCCAGCCGATCCTGATAGGTGTGGGTCGTGACCACATCGCCGTAAAACTCCGGGGCGGTATCGAGATTGTGGTTGTAGTAATCCAGTCCGGCGGCTTTCAACTGTTCGGCCTGACCGTCCTTGAGAATGCCGAGAGTGACGCAGGTCTCCAGCCCCAGTGCCTTGACCTCCTGCACCATCGCCACCACTGCCGGCAAATCCTTTTCCCGTGGGCCACGCCAGGCGGCACCCATGCAGAACCGGCCTGCGCCCTGATCCTTGGCCGCCTGCGCCGCCGCCAGCACCTGTTCGGTGGACAACAGGCTTTGAATCTCCAGCCCAGTCTGATAGCGCTTGGACTGGGAGCAGTAGCCGCAATCCTCGGAACAGTTGCCGGTCTTGATCGACAGCAGTGTGGAACGCTGGATCGCGGTAGGATCGAAATGCGCTCGCAGGGTTTGTTGCGCCCGAAACAGCAGATCGGCAAAAGGCAAGTCATACAGCGCCAGCACCGTGTCCACGTTCCAGGTCAGCACGGGACGGAGCGACGGCTTGACGGACGGGGCGGGCTGCGAAGCAAGAGCGGCGTTAGTCATGGAATCAGGTACTCAGAAGCAAAAGGTTGAACAAGAGTCGGGGACGGTCATCGGGGCAATCGGTGGGCCAGACAGGATGATATTGAGCCACAGGTAACCGTCGGTCGGTCCCCCGTCCCTTAATTCTAAGGTGAGGTTAAGATAGCATTCCCGGCTTGAAAAACTACCTCTGTCGAATTTTGCGGATTTCCACCTTTTTTTTGGGTGATGAGGACGCAGCAACCCCATGATTAAAAACGTATAGCCACTTCAGGTTGAACGTCAGGCACACTAACCGCCATGCGGAGAGGGAGCCTGCCCCGGCCGAGCGCCTGGCAACTGATTAGGGCGTGCCACCCGCCCTTGAGGGGAGTCTTCACAGGTGGCGGCAACTTTGCCTTCCCGCGTTGTGTGCTGAACCGTATCGCCCGCTTTCTTGTCCTTGCAATCTTCATAGGCTTGCGGCGGTGGCCCGTGATCACCCCGTAACTCCGGGCGGGATTGCGGTGATTGAGTTTGATCCTGTGCTATCGCGTTCCATGGATACCCGCTTAAAAGTAACGACAGGATCGCTATTTCAGCTTTCATTATTTTTCTCCCATTTCAATGTCGGATGATAGCTAATCATCGCCACTCGCGATGATTAGCGTTGGCATCAAGGCGCGAAAAACAGATAGTCCGTGTTGTCGGTATAGGGCGCGATCAGGTCCAAGCCTATCAGTTGAGAATAGAGGAAATAGGTGGTCGCGACCGTATAGTCGAAGGGAGTTCCATCCGCGTATTTGCCGGACAGAATGGATTGCCGAAGCGTGGCGAGCTTGGTCTTTTGCGCAATGGTCAAGGTCTTGTAGACCTGAGTAAAGACGGTCGCGTAGTTGTAATTATTTGCGCCGTCCAAGTCGCCATAGAGGCTCGACAGGGTGAGTACCTGGGTCTTGATGGCGGCAGGCGAGACGCTTGAAGTCAGAAGACTACGCAGCAACGTGGCGATTTGCGTCCGGGTCTTGACGATATTGGCGGTGGCCGACTTATAGAGATTATTTCTTTGCATCTCCACCAGACTCGACATCAAGGCCGCCTGAACAGGCGTGACGTAGCCCTTGGTGCTATCGCTAAGGGCGGCTCCCGCAGTAGCCGTGAGCTGCTCGTTGATGCCATAGCCTTCGTGGCCAATGGCCGGCGCATCCTTAATATAGAACGAACCGAAGTAAGTGCCGTGGCGCTCCGGGCAGAAATAGACATCCGCCTCTATCGAACCGGCATACCAACTGAACAGGTCGCTGGCATAAGTCATCACGGCCACGGCGGTTCCCTGCGGCAATCCTTGCATCCTGCTCCTGATCTGATCATTGGTGATATTAGGCCAGGAATTCCAGCCCTTGCCTTTCATGGCCGCCAGATACGCCTTTTGGTTGGAATCCAAGGATTTGATGATGGTGGCATAGAGCAGGGCGCGGTCAAAGCTGATCTGGCCGTCTAGCAGGTACAGCTCCCGCGACGCTTTCTTCACGGCGTTGAGATTCAGGCCGGTAGAACCCACCGGAATCTGGCTATCCAGTGTGCGACGAAACGCCTTCATCAAAGGGTAGCGTTTGTAGCCGTACTGATTGATCTGGGTGAGCTGGGCGGTCGCCAGCGTTTTCAACTGGGCGAACTGGTTGTCATTCAGAAGGTAAATGACATTGTTGGCGACCCGGGTCAGGAAGCTGGTGTTGTGGCCCATGTGGTCGGGATCATTGTCGCGCAGGTACTGGAAACCGGTGTAATCCGCCACCTTGCCCGGCGGGAAGAAGGACTGCGCTTTCAGATTGCCCGTGATCAGGGCGAGACCCGCAAAGGCTATGGTCGTGCGCTGAGCGCCATCAGAAAGGGTCTGCGCCATGTTAAAGATGGGCGACGGGGGCGGGGGTGGGGGCGGGGGCGGGGGCGGGGCGGTAACTCCCCAGACCTGAAAGGCGAAGGTTCCCAACAGGGCGAATAACAGTAACGCTAATTTTTTACTGGACATGACGGTTCTCCTCAGAAGAATTTTTCAGACGATCGGCGGATTGGAATTCAGCAAAGCACCTGTCCCACTACCGCACGGACAGAGTATCGCCCGTCATGATGACCGCAAACGTGGTTCATGGATTACAGATTTGTAATCTAGCCGGCAACCACACCAAAAACCGCGCTGCGCCTTCTCCAGCCTCGACCAGTCGCAAATCTCCACCGTGCGCCCGCGCAATCTCGCGCGACAAGCTGAGTCCCAAGCCGACCCCGTCAATTTGGCGGTTCCGGGCCGAGTCGGCGCGGTAGAAGCGTTCAAAGATGCGGTCACGGTCGGTGGCTAAAATGCCCGGCGACGAGTTGGCGATGGATACTTCGATAAAACCGCCCTGACGGACGGCGGCAATGCGAATCCAGCCATTAGGCGAGTTGTACTTGATGGCATTGCTCAACAGGTTATGCAGGACTTGACGGAGCAATTCGGCGTCGGCGTTGACTCTCAGACCGGGGGTAATCGCACCGCTCACGTCCAGAACCGGAGCCAGCATTTGCGCATCTTCGAGTAATTCTTCCAACACCTGAGAGAGATCAAGACCGGTGAGGTGCAAGCGCAGTCGCCCGGCGTCGGCTAGCGACAGCAACAGCAACTTGCGCGCGATCGTACTCAACCGCTGGATTTCATCGAGGATGCCGGTCAGGCAAACCTGGGCTGGCGAGCTGGCTTCGCTTTGAGCGATAGCCCGCTCGATTTGCCCTTGCAGGATAGCGAGCGGGGTTTTCAACTCATGGGCGGCGTCGGCGGAAAAGCGCGAGGCTTGCAGAAAACTGCGCTCCAGCCGCGCCAACATGCCATTGAAGACCTGGATCAGTTGGCGGAACTCCTGATCTTCCTGGCCTAAGGCGATGCGCTGATCCAACGCCTTGGCGGTGACGCTCGCCATGGCGGCGGTGAGACGCCTGATTGGCGACAGGGCGCGACCGGAGAGGAACCAGGCACTCAGACCGATGAAGCCTAAAGCCAGGGGCGTGGCGAGCAGAAAGGCGTGGCGTAGATCGGTCATGCCCGCATCGACCACCGCCAAATCGATGCCGATGCCTAATTTTTCATCCGGGGTGGTGGCCAATCCGAACCGCCAATGACGACCCTCAATATCGGGACTGGTTCAGTCTGATTCTATATAATCTATCGAAAAATCATCACAGTACAGAATTTATCCGCGCATTTTACTTGCTAAAAAATGGGGACGACCCCCGCATAACCAGCATAGCGGCTGGATTCCATAGCAAATGAAGGCGCACGCAATTTATCTTTAACGCAATGATAAATAGAAATATTTATGCATAATCAGACTGAACCAGTGCCCACGTTGGTGCTGGGGTCGAAGTCGTAGCCCCAGACATGCTCCAGAATCTGGGTGCGGGTAAACACTCGCCCCGGCGAACGCATCAGGTATTCGATCAGGCTGAATTCCCGCCCGGTCAGATCGACCGACTGGCCGCGCCAATGAACTTCGCGGCTAATCCGGTCCAGACGCAAATCGCCGACGGCCAGAATATTCTGACGATCCCCGGACACGCGCCGTTGCAGGGCATGAACGCGGGCCACCAGTTCCTCAACAAAAAACGGCTTGGCCAGGTAGTCGTCTGCGCCCAGATTCAGCCCTTCCACCCGATCATCCAGCTCATTGCGAGCGGTGAGCAGCAGCACCGGCGTGGTTTTGCCGACTTTGCGCAACGCCTTGAGGATGGACAGGCCATCCCGACCCGGCAACATGATATCCAGCACGATCACGTCGTACTCATGCGCGGTTGCCTTGGCAAAACCGTCGTTGCCATCGGCGCAATGCTCGACGGTAAAGCCTTGTTCATGAAATCCGCGGCAGATGAAATCGACGATCTTTTTTTCATCCTCAACCAGCAAGATGTTCACCTGCTCAACCACTCAATCGCTCATAAGCCGCCATTAAGCCACCCGCCGCCCGCAGCAAGGGCGGCAATGGCCCGCCGAGCGCTTCCCAGTCCATCCCGTCCAGCAGATTCTTCAATTCCAGCCCTAAAGCCGTATCGCCTTCCATCACTACCCGGCGGTTGAAAAACAGCGTGTCGGAATCCTCACGGCGAGTCGCCAGCGCCAGAAAATCGTAAATCGCACCGCTGATCGCCAAGTCTGGCCGCTGCGGGGATCGGGAAGGCACAAAACCGGCTGGACCGGCCAAGCGAAACCGGTATTCCACTTGGGCATCCCGCACCTGAATTGCCAGCACCCGATCGCGTAAAAACTCGAATTCGCCATCACGAATCCGGGCGGCAAACAGCACATTCAGCGCAGTGGTCAAGACGGTTGAATGCACCGGACCGGGAATCAGTTTGAACGGCAAGGCCAGTGGCGCAGGCAAGGCGGGACGTGGCGGAAATTTAAAAAAATCGGCAGGGGTCATGGCGTAGCCAGGCAATCAATCGGGGCGGAATAGCGGGCAATCAGCGGACCCTCAGCGTTTCATCGATTCAAAAAACTCCCGATTGGTCCGGGTACTCTTGAGTCGCTCCAGCATAAATTCCATCGCCTGCAATTCATCCATCGGGTGCAATAATTTCCGCAGAATCCACATCCGCTGCAAATCGTCCTGGTCGGTCAGCAATTCCTCGCGGCGAGTCCCGGAACGATTAATATCAATGGCCGGAAACACCCGCTTTTCAGAAATCCGCCGGTCCAGATGAATCTCCATATTGCCGGTACCCTTGAATTCCTCGTAAATCACATCGTCCATTCGCGATCCGGTGTCAATCAGGGTGGTGGCGATGATGGTCAAGGAACCCCCCTCTTCAATATTGCGGGCCGCGCCAAAAAACCGCTTGGGCTTTTGCAGCGCGTTGGCATCGACGCCACCGGTCAACACCTTGCCGGAAGACGGCACCACCGTGTTGTAGGCCCGCGCCAATCGGGTAATCGAATCCAGCAGAATTACCACATCGCGCTTGTGTTCCACCAGGCGCTTGGCCTTGTCGTTGACCATTTCGGCAACCTGGACATGGCGAGTCGCCGGCTCGTCGAAGGTGCTGGCGATGACTTCGCCGCGCACCGAGCGCTGCATTTCGGTCACTTCTTCCGGTCGCTCGTCGATCAGCAGCACGATCAGATAACACTCAGGATGATTGGACGCGATGCTTTGCGCGATGTTCTGCAACATCATGGTCTTGCCGGCTTTTGGCGGTGACACGATCAAACCGCGCTGGCCCTTGCCAATTGGCGCAATCAGGTCGATCACCCGCGCCGTGATGTCCTCGGTGCTGCCGTTGCCGCGCTCCAGGGTCATCCGGTCATCGGCGTGCAGTGGCGTCAGGTTTTCAAACAACACCTTGTTTTTCGAGGCTTCGGGCGGCTCGAAATTAATATCGCCCACTTTGAGCAGGGCGAAATAGCGTTCGCCTTCCTTGGGCGGGCGAATCTTGCCGCTGACCGTGTCGCCGGTGCGCAGGTTGAACCGGCGAATCTGGCTGGGCGAAACGTAGATATCGTCAGGGCCGGCCAGATAGGAACTGTCAGCGGAGCGCAGAAAGCCGAAGCCATCCTGCAAAATCTCCAGGACGCCATCGCCGGAAATATCTTCGCCGCTTTTAGCCCGCGCCTTGAGAATGGCGAAAATCACATCCTGTTTGCGGGATCGGGCCATGCCTTCCAGTTTCAGTTCCTGGGCGATGGCGATGAGTTCGGCGGGGGCTTTTTTCTTGAGTTCGGTCAGATTCATGGAAGCTGGATGCTCAGGGCGGGGGACGCGGGCATGACGCGCTCGCGGGGCGTGAAGAGGGCGGTCATGGGTCGAGGGAGGAGCCGGGGAATGGCCAGACATGGCAGGGATGGCGATGCAGCATAGTGGTGATGAGGTGGAAAAAGCTGGAGTGAACCGCCCAGCGACGGCGGGGTTGGGCGAATTAGCCCAGGCTATCGTCGAGAAAGGCAATCAGTTGCGATTTGGATCCGGCACCGACCTTGGTGGCGTCTACCTTGCCGTTGCGAAAGAGCATCAGGGTGGGAATATTGCGAATGCCGTATTTGGGCGGGGTATTCTGGTTGTCCTCGACATTCAGCTTGCACACCTTGACCCGTCCGGCATATTCCGCCGCGATTTCCTCCAGGATCGGCCCGATCATGCGGCAGGGTCCGCACCATTCGGCCCAGTAATCCACCAGCACCGGCTGCTCGGCTTGCAGTACCTCGGCCTCGAAAGTGTCATCAGTGATATGGGTGATTCGCTCGCTCACAGGGAAATTCTCCGCTGAAGGATTAGGGAATAAGGTGGCGGGGGAGCCGGAAACGCCGATAGCCGGCGCGGTCAAACGGGTTTTTGATACAGGCAAGGGTGCCGCTACTGAGGACGTGGCCGCAAAAATCGGCGGCGGGCGGCATTCAACCGGTGATATTGTGGCAAAATAACCAGCCGGGACACAAATGCTTTATGCGCTTCTGCGTTATGCACTTCATGCTTCACCCGCTCATTTCAGCCCAAACGGCGCGCTCGCGCAAGTCCCCAAAACCCTGTTCACCCGGGATCATCGCCCACTCATGCAAAAAGATCATCTGACTCCCGTCCCGTTTGCGGCGCTCGGCCTGCACGAGGCGCTGCTGGAAAGCGTCGAGGACGCCGGCTTTACCTATTGCACACCGATTCAGGCGGCGACCCTGCCGCCAGCGCTCAAGGGCCAGGATATCGCCGGTCAAGCCCAGACCGGCACCGGCAAAACCGCCGCGTTTCTGCTGGCGATCCTGCATCGCCTGATGGAAACCCCGGTCGCCGAGGGCGCCACCGGTCCTTGGGCGATCGTCATTGCGCCTACGCGGGAACTGGCGGTGCAGATTCATCGCGACGCCGAACTGCTGGGTCGTTATACCGGCCTGCGCTTCGCCGTAGTGTTCGGTGGCACCGGCTACGACAGTCAGCGCCGGCAACTCGAACACGGGGTGGACGTGTTGATCGGCACCCCCGGCCGCCTGATTGACTACTTCAAGCAGGGCATCTACCCCCTTCACCACATCGAGGTGGTAGTGCTGGATGAAGCCGACCGAATGTTCGAGCTGGGCTTTATCACCGACATCCGCTATCTGTTGCGGAAAATGCCGCCGCCCGGCCAGCGGATCAACATGCTGTTTTCGGCCACCCTGAGCAATCGGGTGATGGAGCTGGCCTATGAACACATGAATAATCCGCAGGTTATCCGGATCGAAACCGAGTATATCACCGCCGATAACGTGCGCCAGGCGCTGTACCATGTGTCCGCCCGCGACAAAATCCCGCTGTTGCTGGGGCTGCTGCGCAAGCATGATCCCAAGCGCACCATGATCTTTGTCAACACCAAGCGGGCGGCGGATCGCGTCACCGGCTATCTGCTCGGTAACGGTTACCAGGCTGAGGTGCTGTCGGGCGATATTCCGCAAAACAAGCGGCTTAAGCTGCTGGAGTCGTTCCAGCGCGGCGAATTGCCGATTCTGGTGGCCACCGACGTAGCGGCGCGGGGGCTGCACATTCCCGATGTCACCCATGTCATCAATTTCGATCTGCCCCAGGATCGCGAAGATTATGTCCACCGGATCGGTCGCACCGCCCGGATTGGCGCCAGCGGCGACGCGATCAGCTTTGCCTGCGAGGAATACGTCTACTCGCTGCCGGAGATTGAGGAGTTCATCGGCCAGAAGATTCCGGTGCAACCCATGACCGAGGAACTGTTGCCGGAATTCAAGCCGCCCAGACGGTTGGAGCGGCGGCCGTCAACGCTGTCCGGCGGCGATCATCGCGGCCGGGATCGCGGCGCGCCGCAGCGGCGACCGCCAGCCCATCGCGGCTGAACCGAGCCTGCGCTCGGACTCTCCCGTGGAATACGCCTCATCCGGCCAGTCCAGCGCTGCTGGCGATCATCCGCAAACCATCGCCGGCGTCTGCCATTCTTTGCGCCGGCGGCAATGCGTTTGATGTGGTCGTCGCTGCCGGTTTCGCCGCGGTTATGGCTGATCCGGCGCTGTTTCAGCCCAATGGCCGCTACCTGAGCGAAGGCTTTTCGTCATTCCCACCTCCGCGGGAATGACGGAAAACAAAGTTTGGGCGTTATGGGTCAAGCATCGCTCCCTTAACTTAATGGCAGTGCTTTAGGGCGGCGGGAAGGATGTCAGTGGGTTTCACTCGAGTCAGGCAGGTCGACCAGCACCGCAGTGCCGCCCTGCGGTGAAGTTTCAATCCAGATTCTACCTTCACGGCTTTCCGCGATGCGACGGACAATCGCCAGGCCGATACCGGTACCGGGTCCGAGGTCAACGGCCAGCCGCTCGAATAGTTCCAGTACCCGCTGCCGGTACACAGGAGGAATGCCGGGGCCGTTGTCGTCCACCCGCAGACGGGTTCCCCCCGCATAGCGCTCGCCGCTCATCCAGATGCAGGGGGCAACGCCCGGTGAGCAATGGGTCAGCGCATTGTCGAGCAACACTTCCAGAATATCGGTCAGGCGAGGCAGGTCAAGATACGCCGGTGGCAGATCATCGACGTTGATAGCTGCATTGCTGGCCGCCAACCGAGCAACGAAGCGCTGTTTGATCGTGGCGATGATCGGAGCCAAATCGTGCATGACCAGCGGCGCCCGTGGATGATCCGCCGCCAGATACCGCTCGATATCGCGCACCAAATTACGCAGCCGGGTGGCGCTCTGCTCGATGTAGGTCAGGGACAGATGCATGTCCTCGTCATCCTGGCGATCCCTGATCTGGCTGGATAGCCGCTGGGCATAGACCAACAGTCGCCGCGACGGCTCCATCAGGTGATGCGCGGTAACCACGGAAAGCCGGCCCAGATCGGCATTGGTGCGCCTGAGTTCCGCCTCGGCTTTTTTTTGTTTGGTGATATCTCGTGCGGCAGCAAACACGCCTAATACCTCGCCTTGGGCGTTACGGTACACACTGGCGTTGTAGAGTACGGCGGTGATTTTGCCCAAGACATGGCGAATGGACAGCGGGTAATCGGTCATAAAGCCTTGCGAGATCACCTGTTCGCACCCTTCGCGGGCCTTTCCAGGGTTGGTGAAATAGGCGGCAAACTCGCTACCGATCAGGCTGGCTCTGTCCAAGCCGGTCACTTTTTCAGTGGCTGCATTGACGTCGGTGATCTTGCCCTGTGGGCAGATCGCTACCAGAGAGTCCAGACTGGCCTCGATCAGACTACGGGCGTATTGAAAATCTGCCTGGGTAATTTTTTCACGACGCCTCACCTGTTCAGTCAGTTCTTCGGCGATGCGCGCGGTGTTGATGATCGAAAGCATCAAGCTAAACAGCAGGCCACTCAAGGCCAGACCACCACACAGGGCTGACCAGGCGGCGGCATACCTGATGTTGGGGGCGGTGGCGATGTGTTCAAACACCAGCAACCACGGATGACCATTAAAGTCGATGGTCTGCTGCCGCCGAAAAAGCAAGTGTACATCGGGCTTCAGGACCACTTGGTTGTCGAACAGCAGGGCGTCGGGCGTGGCTTGCGGGCCATCGTAGATGTGCAGATTGATGGCCTTGCCATCTTCGTATTCCCAGTCCCGAAGAATGTCGCTCATCAGATCACCCATCCGGTAAGGGCTGTAGACCCAGCCCAACAGGGCCTCCCGTTTCTGCTCCAGCGTGTCCACCGCTGCGCCATTGCGATAGACGGGGAGATACATCAGCGTTCCGGTCTGGACTTCCCTGTCAGTCTCCTGCACCAGTTCAACCTTTCCGGACAGCACCGCCGTACCGGTGTCGCGCGCCTGCTCCATGGCGGCGCGGCGAACCGGCTCGGAGAACATGTCGAAACCGAAGGCGCGCAGATTGCGATCACGGAGGGGTTCCAGGTAAACGATGGCGGTGGTGATGGCGCGTCGACCGGGGGGCCGCACCGTGTAGTCGGGGAATCCCTCCTGGCGAATGTTGACGATGTGGGTGGTGAGCTGACCCGGTGGAATGATCTGCGCAAACCCGATCCCCTGTACACCAGGGATCGTTTTCTCTGGCTGAAGTTTCTCGACATAAGCGCGCCACCCTGAGCGGGTGACCGTGTCCGATGCGGCGAAAAGCCCGGCAGCACCGCGCAGGATCAGCGCATAGGCATTCAGGCGCTCCTGAATTTTGAGGGTAGCCTGACCGTAGGAAAAAACCATTTGGGCCTCCGCATTGGCATCGGTGCGGTGCTTGACCTGGAGGCTGACGAAAACCGTGATCAGCAGTCCGGCGCCGAGCATCATCCAGGCGGGCCAAGAATACGTTTTGCCGGATATGGAGAATTTATTCAAAGAATTTCTTCCTCTGGATTTTCCTTCAGGTTATACGCCACAAACCATTGTTATCACAGGAAAATTTAGAAGCGGGTTTGTTTCAGCACCTTGTTTGATGGTGTTCGGGCAGACGCACGACGTAACAAAAAACCCGCCAGAACGCGGGTTTAGAGACGGGTTGAATCCGGTTGAATGCTTAAGGAGCGCCCCGAACAGGCACCACTCCAGCCGGCGAAGCTGGATCCTCCGCTGGTGCTTGGCGGTCAGGGTGACGCCGGTTCCGCTGGGGTCGTTTTCCGTGCCAGTCGCTGCCCCATGCCATCCCGGTTCCGCTGACCCATTTCGGCCAGCGGTCCCGCTGCGCCGTCAGCCGTTGCGTCTTTTTGGGCTTCTGTGGATGTTTCTTGCATACCCTGCCTCACCAAAGGGGTCGGTTCATTAAAATCATAAGTTAGGAACCTATTATTTTATCCAGTAACTGACAAACATCGAGATACTATTTTGTCTACTCAATAAGTGTGCCGAACAGTATTGGGATCAGTATTACGAAGGCTATAAAGTGCCACATCGGGGTTGGGACATAAATAATCACGGCCAAACGATGCAATCGCGGGCGTATGGGTATTGTTTGATGCGGGAGGGAACAGCGGGGAGCAGAATTGCGGCCAGCGATCAGGCTTTAGCGATAGTACCGCCGCGCCGACCGCCGCTAAATACCTTGCGGCTGCCTTGATCGTAGAGGACATCCAGCGAGTCGCGTCCGCGCAAAATCGCCAGCGACTGCTCAACATGATTACGGCTGGCGGCGATCACCGCACCGTTAATCTGATTTTGGGCGCGCAACCGTTCCGCCACCGGTTCCAGTTCAACCCACAGCCTGCTCGCAACGACCTGCTCCGCTGGCGGCAAGCTCTTCATCCAGGTCGCCATGCCTTGCGCATCGGCGGTGCAGCCCAGCGTGTGCAGCTCATCCAGTCGACTGGCGATCTGGCTTTGCAAACGGTCGGCGCACGCCTGCTTTTCAACAACAAGTTGTTGCAGGCCGGGCAGATCGCGGGCTTTCAGAATCTCGTATTCATGTTGCAGCAGCCGCAGCAACGTATCGGCGGTCGCCAGCTCTTCCTGCAGTCGCATGGTCAGCATGATCGGGCGGCTTATGCAGAGAAGGCGGTTTCAAAGCAGAACATTTTTTCCGCAACCCGTCGTGAGTCGACCCGGTAATCGCCGTTGGCGATGGCGCTACGCAAAGCCGCGACCTTAGCCTCATCAACCGGTGGTTCCCGGTCGGCTTCCATTTGGCGCAAGGTCTGAGAACCCGGCGTCAACTGAACCGCGTCGCCGACCGGTTTGCCCGACACGCCGCCTAGCGCAGATTCCGATTTGACTGAAGCAGGCCGATCGACACTGCGCACGGGCGAAGGCTGATTTCCGATTCCGCTAACATTCATGGCCATGGTGGCAATCCCCGTGAGTTCATCCAATATACGTCAAACCTATCGGCCAAAGTTAAGCAGACTTTAGCGGATAGAACTTTCGTTGAGAATGCTCAGATAGCCGTCGTAGACGAAGACCCGGTTACGTCGATGACCGGTGAGTTCGCGGGCGATGCCCAGCTTGACCAGCGTCAACATAGAGCAAGGGCTGAGCGAGCGCATCGCTGTCGTACAGCAATAGCGCAATGAGCAACCGCCCCAAGCGACCGTTACCGTCCAGAAACGGATGAATAGTCTCGAACTGGACATGTGTCAGCGCCGCTTTGAGCAGGACGGGCAGATCGCCGGTTTCGCCCTGAATAAAGCGTTCCAAGGCCGCCATGCCCGGACGTAGGCATAGAGGAAAAGCTGCAGATTGGGCAATAAACAGGCCGATGCTGTCGAGACGCCCCAGCGCCCGCTTGCCGGAGGCCGTCGAGTTCAAGCGGCGGCATGGGGGGCAACGGGTCGGGAACAAAAGCCCGATCGGTCTCGCCCCCAGCAAGGCTAACGATAAAGTGACCAGTAGGCGTCACGGCGCATCGGCAACGACAACCTTTTAATAAGAATTCGCGGTATTCAACAAAACGGGTCTTTATCTTTAATACAGCAATCCTAAGTCGGTGATGATGTAGCACGGGCATCCTGCCCGTGTTTAACTCACGGGCAGGATGCCCTGCTACGTCGATCAACCGAGACTAACGCCAAAATCGCGAGCAACCGCCGTCAGTCCGCCCGCGTAGCCCTGCCCCATCGCCTTGAACTTCCATTCATCGTTATTGCGATAGAGTTCGCCGAAGATCATCGCGGTTTCGGTCGAGGCCTCCTCGGACAGGTCGTAGCGGGCAATTTCCTGATCGCCGTCGGCGTTCAACGCCCGGATGTAAGCGTTCTGCACCTGACCGAAGTTCTGTTTGCGGGCCTCGGCATCGTGGATCGTCACGACAAAGGACACCCTAGCGGCGTTCGGGGTCATCCGTCCGAGTTCAATCTCAATCGCCTCATCGTCGCCCACACCTTCGCCGGTGCGGTTGTCGCCTTGGTGCCGAACCGCGCCCGACGGGTCCTGGGCATTGTTGTAGAACACGAAATGCTGATCGCTCAGCACTTTGCCGCCAGCATCCAGCACAAACGCCGAGGCATCCAAATCAAAGGTGCTGCCATCGGTCTTGCGCAAGTCCCAGCCCAAGCCGAACCGCGCTTTTTTGATTCCCGGCGCCTGCTTGCTCAGCGAGACGTTTTGCCCTTTCTGCAAAGAAACCGCCATAGTGAATCCTCCTCTTGAAAAGGAATGGGTTAGAGATTCATCCCGTATTGCCGGCACATGGCTGCCAGTCCACCGGCGTAGCCCTGCCCGACCGCGGTAAAGCGCCATTCGCCGCTGTGCCGGTAAAGTTCGCCGAAGATCATCGCGGTTTCGGTCGAGGCGTCCTCGACCAGATCGTAGCGGGCCACTGCTACATTGGTTTCGGCATTGACCAGCCGGATGTAGGCGTTGTTGACCTGACCGAAATTTTGCTTGCGGGTCTCGGCGTCATGGATGGTGACGATGAAGGCAATCTTCTGCACGTCCGCCGGCACCCGATCCAGATCGATCATGATCGTTTCGTCATCGCCTTCGCCGGCCCCGGTCAAGTTGTCGCCGGTGTGCTGCACCGAGCCGCAGACTGATTTCAACTGGTTATAAAAGATGAAGTCAGCTTCCGAGCGTACCTTGCCGTCAGCATTCAGCATGAAGGCCGAAGCGTCCAGATCAAAATCCACGCCATCGGTCGCACGGGCGTCCCAGCCCAGTCCAATCAGAACTTTCTTGAGGCCGGGCGCTTCCTTGTCCAGCGACAGCCGGCCACCTTTGTTGAGAGAAATAGCCAAGAGGTTGGTCCTCGCTTGGTTCAATGCGGGTTTAGGGAATTACAGTCTGATACGGGTTGAAAATGTCCCTCCCGCAATAGCGAGAGGGGTTTGACGATGCCGCCGCTCAGACCAGATCGAATTCTTTAGGATTCAGCCCTAGTTCCGCGCAGATCTTGCGGACAATGGCCTTCTCCTGATCGTCGAAATTGCCATCGGCGGCCCCAATCGCGCAACAAACCCGCACCATCAGCTTTGCCTCGGCCTCATCGCCCTTGATCTTGGCAACCGCCTGCAAGGCGCTCGCCTGGCCGATCTGGTGATCAAACTCGAATTGCCGGGCGTACTTGTCAAAAATGGTGATCACCTCTTCGGTACTGAACACCGACAGCACCTCGGAATTTCGCAGAAAGCCCATCATTTTCTGCTTCTCCTCCGGTTTGGCCACGCCGTCGGCATGAGCGACCAGCACGCAGCCAGCCACTACCGACTCCAGAAAACCTTTGTTGCGAATCTTGGTGACTTCGCCCTTCAGGCTGGTGGAGACTTCGTCAAACCGCTGTTTTAACCATTCGAGAGCCATGTTATTCACTCCTGATTTAGGGACGGGGAAAGGAAACGGGACTAATCCTTGGAACCGGCTACCCAGCGCAAGCCAAATCCATAAGCCTGATCGAGGAAGCGGTGATCCAGGAAATATTCGACCAGTTTGGTAACTTTAATGTTGCCGCCCTGATTCTCCAACATCGCCAGGGCGCACATCCGCTGGTCGTTACGGTGGCTGTCGATCCGGATTTCCAGGATCGGCTGGCCGGGGGTCTGGATGGTCACTACGGCGTCGGTTTCGGCCCAATTGGGCGCTCCTTCGTAAATCAGCGCGAATACCACGAGGCGATCCACCTGATCCCACTGGTGACCATTGATCCGCATGAATTCGCCGGCGGCGCTGGCCCCGGAGCGGTCATCGCCCATGAGCTGAATATAGGGTGGTTGTTGCAGACTGCCAAAATTGTTGCCCAGCGCCTGCACCGCACCGACCTGGCCATCCCGCAGCTTGAACAGACAACCCAGGTCAAGATCAACCTTGCGGCTGGTCAGCCGGCCAAAGAAACCTTTGCCGCCGCCGCCCTGGTTCCAGTTCAGATTGATCAGCAGTTCCTCGAAACCCTGACCTTTTTTCTCCAGCGAAATGCTGCTGCCTTTCTTGTCCAGCGTCACTTTTTCCAACCGAATCGGCTTGGGCGACGCGAACGGGGGAACGGCAGACGGAGTAGCCGGAGTAGCCGGAGTAGCGGGCCGGGGTAGGGCGGGTGGAGATATTGAAGCCGGTGGCGCAACCGGGGCAGCATCGGGATCTTCATCCACGTCTACGCCGTACTGCCGGGCCAAGGGTGCCAGCCCACCGACAAAGCCTTGCCCCAGGGCGCGGAACTTCCATTCCCCGTTGCGCCGGTACAGCTCACCGACGATCAGCGCGGTTTCCGCCATCATTTTGGTCGCCAGCGGGAATACCGCCAGGCTGGCCTTGCTCTGGGCATCGCTGATTTCGGCCCGTACCTGGCTCAATTGCCCAAAGGACTGGCCGCGCCGTCGGCCCTGATCAAGGGTCAGGGCAATAGCGATTTTTTCGATCACCGCCGGCAAGCGGGCGAAGTGAACAGTGAACCGGCGACCGTCGCTCGCTCGCTCAAGGCCGCCGCCGGCCAGGGTGAGCTGGTTGTAAAAGATAAAATCGCCATCGCTGCGCACCTTGCCCTCCGCCGTCAGCGCAAAGGCATTGGCGTCAATGATCAACGGGGTGCTGGCCGGCTCCCAGCTCAGCGCGAGGTCAACCGCCGCCGGGGCCGGACTGTGTTTGGAAATCGAGAAATTCTGGCCGGGTTGCAGATCCATGACCGCTTCCTCGCGGCTACAGATAGGGCTTGAGCGCCGGGAGCAGATCGTGGAAAGTGCGGCCCGCGGCGTGTTCACCGATCGCCTGCATCTTCCATTCATTATCGTGGCGGTACAGCTTGCTCATGATCAGCCCGGTGTAGTCGCCGCCTTCCAGCGAAAGATCGAACCGGGCGATTTCACCGCCGGCCTCGTCCACCAACCGGCAGAAGGCGTTGGGAATCCCGGTAAAACTTTCGCCAGAGAAACTGTTGACGGTGAAAATCAGGGTTTTCGCCACTGCGGGAATCCGACCCAGTTCAAGGCTGATCCGCTCATTTTCCGCCCCGCTTTCGCCGCCGCCGGACCGGTCATCGCCGCTATGCTGAATGGAACCGCAGTGGCTGGCCAGTTGCCGGAACCAGACGGTATCGATCAAGGCGCCGGCGGCGTCGAACAGCAGACAGGAGGCGTCCAGATCGACGGCTTTCTGCCGGGAACCAGCCCCAATGCCGAGAAATCCCTTGGATTGCACCTGTTTCATGCCCCAGCCCAACCCCATGACGACCCGGTTCAGGCCGCGCCCCGCTTCTTTCTCCAGGCTGATGCGCTGTCCTTTTTGTAGATTGATGGCCATGCGGATTTCCTCATGATTGATGGTGAAGACCGGATAATAATGGTGAACGAATCGTTCCGGCCAAAATTTTTCTACAGTTTAGACGGTCATCATGGCAAAACACTCGCTCGGTGGCAACGATGACTGAATGGACTAGGATTTTCGCTTATCGTCCCTGCATACGCGGGAATGACGACTTTTAAGGATTGCCGGCGAAAATTCTGTGGACCTGAAATTGGGATTGATCGCGAAAATTCAAGGGGAAAAACCAGAATTCCCCGAATGGAGGCAGTGATGCGCAAGAGAGCGTGGTGGTTGGCGACGTTTGTCGTGGCGAGTACCGCGCTGGCGGTCCCAGCCCCTGACTCGAATGTCAAGAAATGGCAGGATGAACAAGGGGTCTGGCATTACGGCGATGCTCGGCCAGCCGCACCGGACAGCGCCACCAATACGGCCGCTGATGCCTACCGGCGCGGGGATTATGTAGTGGCATTCCAGGAATACCTGGTCTGGGCGAAGCAGGGCGATCCCAAAGCGCAGACCATGATTGGACAAATGTACTTGCGCGGCGAGGGGATTGGACCGAGTCAGAGTAGCGCCATCGAGTGGTTCCGGCGGGCGGCGCTACAGGACAACATCGAGGCGCAGTTGCAATTGGCGATGTTATACGCCGCCAACCCCGGCCTGGCCCCTAGCGAGAAGGAAGCCCTGCTGTGGCTGCGCAAGGCGGCCGGGCGTGGCAACGCCGAGGCGCAATATCTGCTGGCGGGTCGCTATGCAGCGGGTCAAGGCGTCACACCGGATGATCGGGAGGCTGCCAACGGCTATCAGCAGGCCGCGCAACAGGGCCATCCCGGTGCCCAGTTTGCACTGGCGAATCTCTACGCCAGCGGGCGTGGGGTGTCGCGCAATGACAAAGAAGCTACGCAGTGGTACCGCAAGGCCGCCGACCAAGGCCACCCCGGCGCCCAGTACAGCCTGGGAGCGATGTACGCCGCCGGGCGTGGCGTCACCGCCAGCGATCCGGATGCGACCCAGTGGTACCGCAAGGCGGCGGAACAGGGCCATGCGGAAGCCCAGTACAACCTGGCGCTGCGCTATCTGAGCGGGCGAGGGGTCGCGGTCAACGTCCAGGAGGCGTTCCGCTGGTTCCATAAGGCCGCCGAGCAGGGGCTGGAACTGGCTCAAATGAATGTGGGGCGGATGTACGCCGACGGCCAGGGTACGGCCCGCAACGATGTCGAAGCAGTGCAGTGGCAACGTCGCGCTGCTGAACGCAACCTGCCGTTGGCCCAGTATTATCTGGGGCTGCTGTATGCCGGGGGGCGCGGCATCGCCCGCGACGATCGGCAGGCGTTGCAATGGTTCCGCCGGGCCGCCGAGCAGAATCTGCCGCTGGCGCAACTGGAACTGGCCAACCGCTACCTGGAGGGGCGAGGGGTGATGCTGGACGAAGCCAAGGGGACACAATTGCTGGAGCAGGCGGCCCAGGGCGGTCATCCCGAGGCGCAGATGGGGCTAGCGGAACACTATTTCGCGGGACAAGGCGTTTCCCGCGATCTTCGGATCGGCCTGGACTGGCTGCGCAAAGCGGCGGAACAGAACAACGTCGAGGCGTGCTACCGGCTGGCGACCGCTTACGTCAGAGGTGAACGGGTCGGGCGCGATGATGTCCAGGCCGCCCAGTGGTATCGCAAGGCCGCCGAGTTGGGTTTACCCCCTGCGCAACTGGCGCTGGCGATCCTGTACACCACCGGCGCTGGCGTGTCGCAAGACGACCGGCAAGCCCTGCAATGGTTTCGCGAAGCCGCAAAAGCCGGCATTGCCGAAGCGGAATTTAACCTCGGCGCGCTGTACGCCACTGGCCGGGGGATCCCTCGCGACCTGGTTCAGGCGGCGGGCTGGTATCGTAAGGCGGCGGATCGGGGCTTGCCAGCAGCGCAATTAAATCTGGGTCTGCTCTATGCCGAAGGCCGGGGCGGGTTGCCCAAGGACGACGCGAAGGCGCTGGAGTGGTATCGGAAGGCCGCCGATCAGGGGTGGCCGCTGGCGCAGGTGCTGTTGGGAGTGTGGTACGCCACCGGGCGCGGCATACCCCGTGATGACCGACAGGCGTTCATCTGGTTCGAGAAAGCTGCCGACCACGGTTTGCCGCTGGCGCAATACGGACTGGGGATGTTGTACAGCAACGGTCAGGGCGTCATCCCGGACGGGGTCAGGGCGCATCAATGGCTGGATCTGGCAACATCGAGCGGCTATGCGGGGGCAACGCAGCCGCTGGCGGCCATCGCCAGCCAACTGAGCGAATCCGAACAGGCTCAGGCCCGGCAACTGGCTGGTCAGTGGCGATCAGCCCATCCTCAAAGCACCAAGCCTAACTGACTGGAATCCGCCACACCTGACGACTGTTGCCTGAATCAGTGGCTCTTGCGGTTGGGGTCGAGCAGGTGCTGACCCAATTCGCCGACAAAGTTTTCCAGCCGCACCGATTCACTCTGCAAGCGTTCGTTCATCTGGCGCAGGGCGGTGGCGAGTCGGTAGGTGCGGAACAGCAGATTCTCCAGGTCGTCGGTTTGCCAGAGATTTTCCGGATTGATCTCCGGCCCGCTGTCGCTCAGTACCACGGCACACCATTCGGGAATCCGGTACATCAGCACCGATTCGCGGTCGTTGGCCAGGCAGAGGGTGATGCCAATATCGTACTTGCGCAGCACGCCTACGACTTCATCGAGGCAGCGCTGCATTTCCGGGCTGGGCTGTTCGCTGGTGGGCAGAATCTCGTTTTCGCCCGGAAGCGCCAGTTCTTCGTCTAATCGGCTCATGGCGGTGGTCTCCTGTGGTCCGGGTCGATGGCGGGGTGAGATAAAACACAAACCGGTTCAAAAGCATACGGCAATCACCCGCTGTTCGCTAGTCAAGGTTGGCTCTGTACATGACAAAAAATGTAACTCATTGATTTTAAGTTAATCTGTTGGTTTTGCAGCCATTGAAAATCAATAAGTTACAAAATGTTTGTTGTTTGGATTTTTTGTCGTGTACAGAGAGCAATATCATCGTGTCACAGATCAAATGAGCTGCCCGCAATCACCCGCAGTCCTATGAACAGCAAATCCGGCTCCAGCCGATAGCCCTTTTTCAAATGCGGCAAAACAGCACTGCCGCCTCCGCCAGTCAACAGCCGTAACCCCGGTCCCTGACTTGTAATCATTCGTTCGGTAATCCCATCAATCGCCGCCGCAACCGCATACTCCGTTCCGCCCCAGACACCATCGCGGGTACTTTGACCGAATAATCGTGCCACTCCAGTTTCTGGTGGAATCTGCCGGGTTTCCCGATATAACGCCTCGCGCATTAGCCGCGTTCCCGGCAGGATCACGCCACCCAGATGTTGGCCATCTGCCGCCAGCGCGTCAATCGTGACCGCAGTGCCGCAATCCACCACATAACAAAGCTGCCCGGTCAAGGTCCGCGCCGCAATCATCGCCACCCAGCGATCCGCCCCCATTCGCTCCGGTTCGGCGTAGGCATTGCGGATGCCGAAAGCCGTCGCCGTTGAAACCGCGAATTCAGCGTTAATCGCCCAGGTTTGTTGAATCCATTGCGTCAGCGCCGCTTGGACTGCGGGGCCAGCCACGCTGACAATCAAAACCCGTTGCGGGCGCGGTAATGCCTGCCAGAGACGGGTCGCTAATTCAGCCCAGCCTTCTTTGCCATACCGGGCTTGGCCGCGTTGCTGGAACGCACCCTGTTCACAACAAATCCACTTAATCCTGCTATTGCCAACATCCGCTAATAGAATCACGATTGGACTCTCAAGCTGATTTCGCCACCGATATACGGCTTGATTTCGCCGGACTCAGTTTCCAGCAATAATGCGCCAGTGATATTAACGCCTCGAGCGATGCCCGTGATTGTCCTGTTCAGCATTTGCAACTGTACTCGCTGTCCAGTAATGACATCGAATCTGGCCCATTCTCCCGCTAGATCAGCAAATCCGCCTTGCTCAAACCCGATAAAAGTTTCTATCAGTTCATTGATCAGATTTGCCGCCAGCCGGTTGCGGGAAATAACAGGCGTCGCCAGAATTTCCTGTAAATCTACCCATGGCTGATCAATCAGTTCACCCGTGTGGGACGGCAGATTCACATTCAGGCCAATACCGGCCACGACGTGAAAGACGCCTGCATCGCTACCCGAGTCCAACAAAATGCCGCCCAGTTTTCGCTTCCGCCACCACACATCATTCGGCCACTTCAAACCGACGTTGCTAACGCCAAACGCCTGTAAAGTCCGGGCTACCGCGATTCCGGTCGCCAGACTCAAGCCGCTTAATTTTTCTGGCGGCAGGTTGAACCGCCACAACAGCGACAACGCCAGACTGGCCCCAAATGGCGTCAGCCAGGAACGCCCCAGCCGGCCCCGGCCCGCGCTCTGCTGTTCCGCCAGACAGACCGCGCCACTCGGCCAATGATCCCGCGCTCCCGCCTGTAAATAGGCATTGGTGGAGTCCAGCGTCGGAAACAGTTCCAGACGGCTTAATACCGATTGTGCCGTAGCGGTTAATCCGGCCAGAATACATTCCCGATCCAGCAATTCCAGTGCGCTGCTCATCAATTTAATTCCGCTTAAGCATCAATAAAAACCGCTTTCCCCCTTGCAGAGGAAAGCGGTACAGATTCCCGGGTCTCACTCAGATCCATGGATTGAGCGTCAGAATAAATTGTTCCAGGGAACCACTGAGAGAAAACTCAGCCAAGAGACAACAATCATGATAAAAATAATAACCAGCGGGAAATTTTCAAAGGTAAACATGGGTGCTTTTCTCCAAGCAGGTTTTGGTGAAAATGCCAAAGGATTGGCTTATCCATCCAGGAAATGATCATCTTTCTGGCGCTGACTGGAATGAGGAATACGCGGGTCATCATCGTCCATTAAAATCCGGTGCGCCGGGCCGTCCAGATCATCAAACTGACCGGTGCGCACCGCCCACAAAAAAGCCCATAACGCGATCCCCATGACTCCCAGCGCCATTGGAATCAACAGATACAGAATCCGCATCAGGCGACTCCTCTCATTGCAAGACTGCCATTCAATCAGACTGCCGGAGCCGCAACGCATTCACCACGACCAGCAGTGAACTGAACGACATTCCGAGCGCCGACATCCACGGGGTCAGCCAGCCTCCGGCGGCCAGCGGCACCGCCAGCAAATTGTATCCGATAGCCCAAGCGAAATTCTCGCGCATGATCAATAAGGTTTGCCGGGCCTTGTCCACCCCGGACACCAGATGCTCCAACCGTTCAGTCAGCAGAATCATGTCAGCGGTAGCATGGGCCAGTTGGGTGCCGCTGCCCATCGCCAGCGAAACATTGGCTGCCGCCAGCACCGGTGCGTCATTGACCCCATCACCGACCATCGCCACCACCACGCCTTGCCGCTGCCACTCGCGCAACCGTTCCAGCTTGTCCTGCGGGGACAGGCCCCCGGTGGCTTTGGCAATTCCGACTTCGTGGGCGACATGAGCCACCACGTGCGGCCGGTCGCCACTCAGCAACTCCACGGTCAAACCCCGCGCCCGCAACGCCGCCACCGCCGCTGCCGCGTCGGGTCGCACGGCATCGGTCAAGCGAAACCAGGCCAGCAGCCCACGTTCATTGCCGAGTGCCGCCCAAATTCCGGCACCGTCGGCACCGTCGGGGTCAACCCCTTCAATCGCTGCGGTTCCACTCAACTCCGCCACAAATTCCGGTCGGCCAATCCGGTAACGATGCCCGTCAATCTCGCCCTCGATGCCGCTGCCGGGGGTGTTGCGCAACGCGGTCGCGGTCAACATCGTCGGCCCGGCGGCTTCCGCCAAGGCCCGCCCGACCGGATGTTCGGAGCCACGCTCCAGAGCCGCCGCCAGGGCCAGACACGATTGCACTTGCAGATCAGCCACCGGTTTGACTGCTGTGACGTGTGGACGGCCATAGGTCAGGGTGCCGGTCTTGTCGAAAATGAGGTGAGTCGCCCGGGCCAGCGTTTCCAGGGCATGGCCGCGCGTGGTCAACATGCCCAGCCGGGTTAACGCGCCGGTAGCGGCGACAATGGCGGTCGGGGTCGCCAACGACAAGGCGCACGGGCAACTCACCACCAGCACCGCCAAGGTGATGCGGAACGCCGTATCGAAATCGCTGAGGGTCCACCAGACCGTAAATACGACCGCCGCAACCACCAATAACACGGTGACAAAGTAGCCGGCGATCCGGTCGGCCAGCAGGGCCAGCCGTGGTTTTTCACTCTGGGCGCGATCCAGCAGCCGCACAATGGCCGACAGCACGGTATCCGCGCCGACGTGTTCAATCTGCATGACCAGCGGACTTTCAACATTGACCGATCCACCGATCAATTTTTCACCCACCTGTTTCGGCAACGGCAGGCTTTCACCGGTCAGCAGCGATTCATCGACGCTACTCACTCCTTCCAGCACCCGGCCATCGGCGGGAACCGTTGCACCGGGCCGCAGCAACACCCGATCGCCGGTGACGAGTTCGGCAATCGGCACGACGGTCTCGCTGCCTGCCTCATTCAGTCGAGTCGCGGTGGCCGGCAGCATCCGCACCAGCGCCTCGGAAATCTGGCCAGCCCGATGCCGGGCGGCCATTTCCAGAAAGCGCCCGGTCAGCAGAAAAAATACAAACATGGTCACCGAGTCGTAATAAACCGCGCCACCGCCTTTTATGGTGTACCAGACGCTGGCGGTAAACGCAGCGCTCATCGCTAATGCCACCGGCACATCCATCCCTAATTGCCGGTTCCGTAGATCGCGCCAGGCGGCTATGAAAAAGGGTTGTGCGGAATAGCCGATCACCGGCATGGTTAAAATCAGGCACATCCAGCGCATAAAATGCTGAATCGAAGAGTCCATGCCGTAATAATCGCCGGCATAGAGTCCAACTGCCAGCATCATCACCTGCATTGATCCGAGTCCAGCAATCGCCAAACGGCGTAATGCGACCGTGCGTTCCCGTTTCTGCACCGCTTCCTGGCGATTGGGATCAAAAGGATGGGCGATATAGCCAATCGCGGCCATTGCAGCCAGAATCGCGCTGAGTTTGATTTGCTGCTCGTCCCAGCGTACCTGGGCGCGATGCGTGGAATAATTGACCCGGAATTCCAGAACGCCCGGCAACGCATTGATATGGCGTTCAGTGAGCCAGACACAGGCGGCGCAGACGATTCCTTCCAGCATTAACGCGGCTTCGCGGATCTGCTCGCTTTCGATGTGGACAAAGCTCTGTTGTAAATCTGCCCGGTCATAAAGTTCCAATCCGCGCAGTTGCTCCGGGATTAAATCCTCTGGCCGCTTGGAGTGGGCAGTGCGATGCTGGTAAAAATCGGTGAGTCCGGCGGCGATAATCGCTTCGGCAACGGCTTGGCAACCGTGGCAGCACATGGGTTGGGGCTGGCGATTAATGACCGCAGTAAAATGGATATTGGGCGGAATCGGCAGGCCACAGTGGAAACATTCCAGTTCGGAATGAGTGGAAGATAATTCACGCCAGCGGGAATCGGGACCAATTGGCGTGATCAGCGGATCGATCATCAGAATTCCATCACTCAAAGTGCATCGGTCAATTCTATAGGCATCCTAAACCGGTTTAGGATGCCTATATCCCCGGCGGCTGCCAGATCGCCACCTGATTCTTGCCGGCCCGTTTAGCGGCAACCATCGCTGCCTCTGCGGATTGCGCCAGCGCCTCGGCATCTTCGCTATGCCGTGGATACAGCGCTAGACCGATGCTGGCGGACACCGAGATGACGCCGCCGGTCAGCAAGAACGGTTCGGCGAGTCGGGCGATCAGGGCCTCGGCAACCCGGGTTGCCGAGGCCCATTCCGTCACCGCCGGCAGAATCGCCGCAAATTCGTCGCCACCCATCCGGGCTACCGTGTCGCTTTCGCGCAGCCGGTTCCGCAAGCGCAACGCCACCTGTTGCAGTAATTCATCACCAGCGGCATGACCCAAGCGGTCGTTGATCGCTTTAAAGGCGTCCAGATCGATCCACAGCAGCGCCACATTCTGGCGTTCCCGTTTGGCCCGACGCAGGCTTTGCTCCAGCCGTTCCCGGAACAGGACCCGGTTCGGCAAGTTAGTCAGGGAGTCGTAGTGGGCCTGGAGACGAAGCTGCTGATCTTTACGCCGCGTTTCAGTGACGTCGATGAAAATGAGGACCGAACCGGATACTGGCTGTTGAACCGCCTCGAACAGGTGGGCCCAATAGGCAGATACCCAAAGACCGCTGCCCCGCAAGCGGAATTCGATCCAGTGGACTTGGCTGGAGGCGCGATTGATATCCCAGGCGAATTTGACATAGTCGCGGCTGTCAAGGTGGACAAAATCGAAGAAGTGGCGTCCCCACGCCGCCTGTTCGGGACAGTCCGTCAAGACGCAGCCGACCGGGTTCATGTAACGGCAATGACCTTCGATGTCGAGTTCGGCAATACCCACCGGCGCGGTGTTAACCAGGATGCGCAGGTGGCGTTCCCGGTCGGCCAGTTCCTGGTTAGCCAGGCGCAATTCGCGGCTGGCGGCAACCACTTCCCGCTCCAGGCGTGTCGCATGGGTGCGCAACGCCTCATGGGCCTGCCAATGCGGGGTGATGTCGAGCGCCGTACCCCGATAGCCACGCAGCTTGCCGGATTCATCCAGCAGCGGAATACCGTTGATGCGTACCCAGTGCGAAGGCTGGCGGGCGGAAAGCTGGAGGGACAGTTCGAGATTGCGAAACGGGCGGCAGGCGGTAATCGCGGCCTTGAGTACCGCCAGGTCCGGGGCTACCAGAAATAGCGTTCGCCAACGCTGCCCGACCCGGAGCTTGAAAATTTGCGCCAGGATGCCGTTCAGATCGGTAAAGTGGCCCCGATCGTCAGTTTCCCACAGCAGGTCGTTCGAGATCCTGGCGAAGTCGCGGTAGCGCTGAAGCGTCGCGGTGCGGGCCGCCAGTTCACCGCCCAGCAGCAGCCCCAGCGTGATCAGGGTCAGCGCCAGCCACGGCGACTCAAGGAGGTAATTACCATAACCGAACAATCCCAGCAGCACGGTCAGGTTCAGGATCACGACGCGGCGAGTTTTGCCCGATGCCGCAGAGGTCGCCGGGGTCGCCGGGCGGTTCGTTGGGATCATGTCCTGACCGGAAGATGCAACATCGCTGATTATCGGGCTTCGCCGTGATCAGCCAGCCATTGCCGGATCTGCTGATAGACCCGTGGCTCGTTCAGCAACGCCATGTGGTGCAGCCCGCCCAGTCGCACGGTCGCGACATCGCCGGACAATTTGGGCGCTGTGGCGCTGTGGAGAGTGACCAGTCCGTCGCCGAGCAGATGACCCAGCGGATGATCGGGGTCTTTAGCCAGATTAGCGCCGATGAAGCGCAAGGCCACACCGGGCACGGCCGGCGAATCATGGCCGGGCCGGGCGATGCGGTGCAGGCCGTAACGCAGATTCTTGATTCCGGCGCTGCGGGCGGCGGCGATTTTGCCTAGCGGCGCGGTGAGCGGAGAGCGATGCAAAGTCTTGGTGATCTGGTGGCCGATCTTTTCCAGCGGTGCGCCCCGGTGCGGCGAGCCAAGGCAGATGATCATCCGGGTCAGATTCAACCACGACAGCCCTTGATCCGCTGCGTGTTGACCGGCGCTGCGGGCGACCAGCCCACCCATGCTATGGCCGATCATCACCAGTTCGCGCAGCGGTTGGGGGTAGACGGCCAGCAGATTTTCAATTTGTTGCGCCAGGTGCTGACCGTTGTCGGCGATCAACAAGCCTGTGTTGTAGCGCAGGTAGAGCGGGGTATAGCCCAACTCGGCTTGTAAGCACTGGCCGTAATCCTGACCGGGCGCGTCGCCATCGGTTACGGCGTCGCGCTGCCAACTGTGTTCATCACAGCCCAGCCCGTGAATCAACAGGCACAAGCGGTCGCTGAGTTCTGGCAGATGGGCGGTCAGGCCCGCTGCCGTCAATGGAATCAAGTGACCGCTGGCGTAGAAACCCATCGTGATGGCCAGTGGGTTGGCGCTGTGGTGTAAATGATCGCCGACTACCGCATTCAGGGCGCTCCGTAGCCCGACGGCTAATCGACTAGGTGGCTCGGTCGGTGCCGAGGTTTTTATGGCCGCGACGACATGCGGTTCCAGCAAATCCGCGACGGTAAGCGCTCCACCGACGCCTTGGCGGATCGTGGCGTAAATGCCCCCGGCAATCACGTCATGTGCGTCTTGAGCCCGTCGCATGGGCTTGTCCAGTCCGGGAATCCAGCCCAGCATCTGGAAAGACCATCCGGTAATCGCCTGGTGGATTTCCTGCACCCGGGTGGTCGCTTCCTGAAAGCCGGTTTTTAGCGCCGGGTAATAACCGCTGCGGTTTTCCCGCAGTTTTACTTCACGAATAGCATCGAATGGCATTGTTATGTTCCATAGCTGCTCAGTTCAAGGGGATCAATATCTGGAGTCGTTGCACTCAGTTTTTTCGTGATTTTCCTATGGTCGGCTTTGACTTTGAATCGGCCTTCAAAAAAATGGATCGCCCCATCGGGCGTAATTGCGTCGCCGCCCTTTGATAATTCGATTCATGATTAAACAGCCATAAAATCCGGGTTTGCCGATTTTTAGGACGCGGCGGAATCGGTGCCTCACCATCGGTAAAAATAATCAGCCCATCGTAATCACGATGCTGGTCAATGTAATCAATTACGGGGGTGAAATCAGTGCCGCCCCGCCCGGTAACCTGGATCTGATATCGCCGAATACATCCTGGGCGTTGGGAAAGGGCAGGCTGCTCTGCAAATACTCCTGCAAGGTAATATTACTGGCGAGGTAGCTGCGTTCGCTGTTTTCCTTGCGCCGGGAATAAGGATGCCTTAATAAGATCCGGGTCGCCTCAAACTGCATGGCTTGTTCCAGTTCATGCGGGTTGAGTGAATCAATAAAGCGTGGATTATATTCAATTTGCCCGTGGTTGACCCGGATCGTTTGCAGATGTGATGATGCGAGCAATTGATGGGTCATCCAGACGCCAAACAGCAACGGCTCACGCAAAAACCAGATTTCGGCAATACGGCGAAGGCGTTCGCGAGCGGTCAGTTTTTGGGCCATGAGTTTTTGCGGCATGTTAGACCTGAATGCCTTCGATATAATCCGTCATAAAAGTGATCAATTCCATCGATACCGCAATAAAACCCATTGCTTGAGAAAATTTTTGACTCTGTATCATGCCGGCCAGATGGGCAATCGCTTCATTCTGTTTTGTTTTTTGCAAAAATTTCAGATAGGCCAGAAGATTTTGGCGAATGAGATCGGCCTGTTCCAGTTTATACTTTTTGCTGTTCAGCCAGAACACTATTTGCTCATTCAACAACGTAAACTTGGCCAAGGATAGCGTTTTCAACTTGTTCTGGTGCTGATTAAACCGCAATAAAATCTGCTCCGGGGTAACTTTCGCTACGGCATGAAGGCTCTGCTTGAACGCTGCCGCTGCCGTTGGGCCAACGATGCCTGCAATGATTTTCAGGTGAATCTCTTCGAGAGCGGGATGATGTTCAATAAACCGGGCGACTTTGACCCAAGCTCGCCGATCCGGGGTTTTTATCAGCCCGACAGGATAAAGGGCTGCGCTTAAACTCATGATTTCTCCTTTTCAGAGGCACTTTTCCGATTACCGCACCGTTGTCGTCGGCAACCGGGTTAGGCATCGATTCTAGCTTATTCCTGATCCGGTTCGCTCCTCAATCCTGGCTATAGGCGCGTCCGTATCGGCCCTTTTGATCAGGCGGCTAGACGGTTTCCCGTCCTTCCGTTAGCGTGATACCCCTTTTCGCCCGACTGCCGCCTCATTGCTCAATATGAATGCTACCGCTACCTATGATGCCGCCGCGATTGAAGTCCTCAGCGGCCTGGACCCGGTTCGCAAACGACCGGGGATGTACACCGATACTAGCCGGCCCAACCATCTGGCGCAGGAAGTCATTGATAACAGTGTGGATGAAGCCATTGCCGGTCACGCTTCCACCGTCACCGTCATTTTGTACGCCGATGGTTCGCTGTCGGTCGAGGACGATGGGCGCGGGATGCCGGTGGACCTTCACCCCGATGAGGGCATTCCCGGCGTCGAACTGATCCTGACCCGCCTCCATGCTGGCGGCAAGTTTTCTGACCGTAATTACCAGTTTGCCGGCGGGTTGCATGGGGTCGGGGTGTCGGTAGTGAATGCGCTGTCGAGCCGGCTTGAAGTCTGGGTGCGGCGCAATGGCAAGGAATATCAGATGATCTTTGCCGGCGGCGACAAGATTTCGGAACTGGCGGTGGTGGGAAACGCCCCGCGCCGCGTCACCGGAACGACGGTGCGGTTCTGGCCGGACCCGCGCTATTTCGATTCGCCGAAATACTCGGTGCCGCGCCTCAAACACGTTCTGCGGGCCAAGGCGGTACTGTGTCCGGGGCTGAAAGTCGCGTTTACCGATGAAGCGACCGGCGAACAACTGCTTTGGCATTACCAGGACGGCTTGACCGACTACTTGCGCGAGGCGCTGGGTCAGGCCGCGCTGCTGCCCGATCCGCCGTTCGTCGGGCAGGTCAGCGGCAAGCGAGAGGCGGTGGACTGGGCGCTGGTCTGGTTGCCGGAGGGCGGCGAGCCGGTGGCGGAGAGCTACGTTAATTTAATTCCGACCCCGCAGGGCGGCACGCATGTGAATGGCCTGCGGGGCGGGCTGACCGATGCGGTGCGCGAGTTTTGCGAGTTCCGCAATTTGGTGCCGCGTGGGCTGCGGATCGCCCCGGAAGATGTCTGGGACGGTTGCTGCTATGTGCTGTCGGTCAAGCTGGCTGACCCGCAGTTTTCCGGCCAGACCAAGGAGCGGCTCTCGTCGCGGGAATGTGCGGTGTTCGTCGCCGGGGTGATCAAGGATGCGCTGAGTCTGTGGCTAAACCAGCATCCCGAAACGGGCGAGCGGATCGCACAACTGGCGCTGGCCAATGCCCATAAACGGCTGCGGGCCAGTCGCAAGGTGATCCGCAAGCAGGTCACCAGCGGCCCGGCCTTGCCCGGCAAACTAACCGATTGCACCGCCCAGGATTTGGCCCGCACCGAGCTGTTTCTGGTCGAAGGCGACTCCGCCGGTGGTTCGGCCAAACAGGCTCGCAACCGCGAGTTTCAGGCGGTGATGCCATTGCGCGGCAAGATTCTCAATACCTGGGAGGTGGATTCGTCCGAAGTGATGGCCTCGCAGGAAGTGCATGACATCGCGGTGGCGCTGGGGGTCGATCCCGGTTCCCCGGATTTAACCGGACTGCGCTACGGCAAAGTCTGCATTCTGGCCGACGCCGATTCCGACGGGCTGCACATTGCGACGCTGCTTTGTGCGCTGTTTATGAAGCATTTTTGCCCGCTGGTAGAAGCCGGTCATGTCCATGTTGCCATGCCGCCGCTGTTCCGGGTCGATGTCGGCAAGGAGATTTTTTACGCGCTCGATGAGGCGGAGAAGCAGGGCATTCTCGACCGCATCAATGCCGAGAAAAGGAAGGGCAAAGTCAACGTCACCCGGTTCAAGGGGCTGGGCGAGATGAATCCGCTGCAATTACGCGAGACCACGATGGATCCGGCCACCCGCCGGCTGGTGCAATTGATGCTCGAAACCGGCGATGACACGGTGACGCTGATGGATATGCTGCTGGCAAAAAAGCGGGCCGGGGATCGTAAAATCTGGCTGGAGAAGAACGGCAATCTGGCTGAGGTGTAATGGTGCCTATCGCCTTGAACAAATGATCGGTCTCAGCTTGGCTGGGGTACCGCCTGAAAATATATATGATTATCTATCGGTTTCCTAAATGAGCTGTGGTCGCGTCTAACCGAAAAATTCCCTCCACGGGCAGGATGCCCGTGTTACCTCTACAACCGGTTCAGGATGCCTATGTATCCATTTCAACCACTGCAAACCCCGCAGTCAAGCCGCCCCCACGGGCTAAAGGCGGGTTATACTGGCGACCGCTCTCCGCTTTCCGCCCCGAGGAATCGCCCCATGTGCTTGTTTTGTCCCGGATCGCTGCTGACCGGATTACTGCTGGCGGCACTGCTGGCGGGTTGCGGCCAGAAAGGGCCGTTGTATCTGCCCAAACTGCAGGCCCAACCGCCAGCGGACGCATCTTCCTCCCCCGCAACACCCTGAATTATGGATTACTTCAAGCACCGCAACGGCCAACTCTACGCCGAGGAGGTTCCCGTTGCCGAGATCGTGGCGACGGTCGGCACTCCTTGTTATATCTATTCTCGCGCCACGCTGGAACGGCACTGGCGGGCCTTTGATCGCGCTTTCAGTGATCATCCCCACCGGGTCTGCTACGCCGTCAAGGCCAATAGCAATCTGGCGGTGCTGAATGTGCTGGCCCGGCTCGGATCGGGCTTTGATATTGTGTCGGTCGGGGAACTGGAACGGGTGCTGGCAGCGGGTGGCGATCCGGCCAGGATCGTGTTCTCCGGGGTCGGCAAACGTCGTGATGAGCTGGAACGCGCCCTGGCGGTCGGCATTCGCTGCTTCAATGTTGAGTCCGAACCGGAATTGGTGCTGCTGGAGCAGGTCGCGATCGCACGGGGCAAAAAAGCGCCCGTGTCGCTGCGGATCAATCCCGACGTAGACGCCAACACCCATCCTTACATTTCCACCGGCCTGAAGCAGAACAAGTTCGGCATTGACCCGGAACGGGCACTGAAAATTTATGCCCGGGCTGCCGCCTCGCCGCATCTCAAGGTTATCGGCATCGACTGCCATATTGGATCGCAACTGACCGAGGTTGCGCCGTTCGTGGCGGCGCTGGAGCGGGTGTTGGCCCTGGTCAAGCGGCTGGAGCGGCAGGGCGTCCAAATCCAGCACCTCGATCTCGGCGGCGGGCTGGGTATCCGCTACCGCGACGAAGAACCGCCGTCGCCTGCCGAATACGCCGCCGCCTTGCTGGATTCGTTGCGCGGTCAGCCCTATGAAATCCTGATCGAGCCGGGCCGTGCAATTATCGGCAACGCCGGCATTCTGGCGACCCGGATTGAATGGTTGAAACAGGGCGCGGATCGAGATTTTGCGGTGGTAGACGCGGCGATGAACGATTTGATTCGCCCGGCGCTCTATTCGGCCTGGCAGGCGATCATTCCGGTGAAACCGCGCACCCTCGGCCAGTCTGGTCGTTATGACGTGGTGGGGCCGATTTGCGAAACCGGTGATTTTCTCGGCAAGGATCGGGAATTGAACATTCAGCCCGGTGATTTATTGGCGGTGCGCTCTACCGGCGCTTATGGTTTTACCATGAGTTCCAATTACAACTCCCGACCCCGCGCCGCTGAAGTGATGGTCGACGGCAGCCGGTTTCAAATCGTCCGCCGCCGCGAAACGGTCGCGGAACTGTACGCGGGCGAGACGCTATTGACCGACATAATTGACCCATGATGATTGAAAAAACCCTCGAACACCCGGGTAAGCACCGGTTAAAGCTGCGGAACCTGCGGTTGGCTGATTACGAGGACGTGCAGGAAATCATGGAGCTGGTTTATCCGAACATGGACGGGGCCTGGACCCGTGAGCAGTTCGCCTCGCAAATTGCCCGCTTCCCGGAAGGGCAAATCTGCATCGAAGACAACGGCAAGGTGGTTGCCTCGGCGCTCGGTCTGATTGTCGAATACAGCCATTACGGCGACCGCCACACCTATTGGCAAATCATCGGCAATGGCTACCTCACCACTCACGATCCCAACGGCGACACTCTGTATGGGGTGGACGTGTTCGTCGATCCCAAATACCGGGACATGCGGCTGGGCCGACGGCTGTATGACGCCCGTAAGGAGCTGTGCGAAAAACTCAATCTCCGCGCCATCGTGGTCGGCGGGCGGATTCCCGGCTACGGCCAGCACGCCCAAGCCATGACCCCGCAGCAATATGTGGAACTGGTGCGCGCCAAGGAACTGCTGGATCCCATCCTGACCTTCCAGTTGGCCAATGACTTTCACGTCCGCAAGATTATTACTGGCTATCTGCCCGACGACGAGGAATCCAGAGCCTATGCGGTGTTGCTGGAATGGCTGAACATCTATTACGAAGACAAGGAAGTGCTGATCGGCGGGCGCAAAGCGGTGGTGCGGGTCGGGGCGGTGCAATGGAAAATGCGCCAGACCGCGTCACTGGAGGAAATGTTGCAGCAGGTCGAGTACTTCGTGGATGCGGTGGCCGGCTATAAGACCGACATCGTGCTGTTCCCGGAATTCTTTAACGGCCCGCTGATGGCCCATTTCAATCAACGCAACACCGCCGAGGCCGTGCGGCAACTGGCCGAGTACACCGAACCATTGCGCGAGGCGATTTTGCAACTGGCAGTCGCCTACAATGTCAATATTATTGCCGGCAGCATGCCCGAATATCGCGGCGGAGCGCTGTACAACGCCGCCTATCTGTGCCGGCGCGACGGCACCTGGGACAAACAGTCCAAGCTGCATATCACCCCGGACGAGTATTCCTACTGGGGCCTGAAAGGTGGCGATGAACTCAAGGTATTCGAGCTGGACATCGGCAAGATCGGCATCCTGATCTGCTACGACGTGGAGTTCCCGGAACTGCCGCGGCTGCTGGCCGATCAGGGAATGCAAATCCTGTTTGTGCCATTCTGGACCGACACCAAGAACGCTTATCTGCGGGTGCGGCGCTGTGCCCAGGCCCGGGCGATTGAAAACGAGTGCTATGTGGTAATTTCCGGCAGCGTCGGCAACCTGCCGAAGGTCGAAAACATGGACATGCAGTACTCCCAGGCGGCGGTATTCACCCCGTCCGATTTTGCCTTTCCGCATGATGCCATTGCTGCCGAAGCCACCCCGAATACCGAAATGACCCTGATTGTCGACCTCGATTTGGATAATCTGAAAGAGATGCGGGTGCATGGCAGCGTCCGCAATTTCCGCGACCGGCGGCTGGATTTGTACAAGGTCGCCTGGACCGGGCGGAGTTGAAACTTCAGGTGAACGATTGAAGGCTGGATGATCTGAAAACCGGGCGCAGCACAGGCTTCCCGCCCGTGTTAAAACGGGCAAGACACCCGTTATCACAGCAAGCAAAAGTCCTGAAAAATTAAAGGCTGAATACTCAAAAACAGGTTGCTGCGATGAAACTGTATTTCACCAAGATGCACGGTCTCGGCAACGATTTTGTGGTGATCGATGCAGTTAATCAGGTTGTGACGCTGAGTCCGGTGCAGATTCGCCGATTGGCTGACCGTCATTTCGGCATCGGCTGCGATCAGGTGCTGCTGGTCGAGCCGTCCGATCAGGCTGGGGTCGATTTTCGCTACCGCATCTTCAACGCTGATGGCGGCGAGGTGGAGCAGTGCGGCAACGGCGCTCGCTGTTTCGCCCGCTTTGTCCGCGACCACAGCCTGACCGACCAGGACCAGGTGCAGGTGTTGACCGCGTCTGGTTTACTGCACCTGCAACTTCAGCCGGATGGGCAAGTAACGGTGGATATGGGTCAACCCCGGCTGGAGCCCGTTGACATCCCCTTTCTTGCCACCGAGCGTGCGGCCTGCTATGCCATCACCGCTGACGGCACCGAACGGACCATCGGGGTAGTATCGATGGGTAATCCCCACGCCGTGCTGACCGTGGCCGATGTCGATCAGGCTCCAGTTGCGCATCTGGGGCCATTGCTGGAGCGGCATGGCCGCTTTCCCAACCGCGCCAATGTTGGCTTCATGCAGATCATCGCTCCCGATCAGATTCGCCTGCGAGTCTTTGAGCGGGGCGCCGGCGAAACCCTGGCCTGCGGCAGCGGAGCCTGTGCCGCAGTGGTGGTGGGGCGGCTCTGGGGGTTGCTCTGGCCGAATGTCCAGGTAGAACTGCCCGGCGGCGAATTAACCATTCACTGGGCTGGCGAAGGCGAATCGGTCACGATGACCGGCCCCGCTACGACCGTGTTTGAAGGGTGGATCACATCGTGAGTGAAGACTTCGAGATCGCCGAAACCGAGCTGGAAATAGCCGCTTGGCTGCAAGAACACCCGGATTTTTTTACCCGTCATCCTGATTTGGCGGAAGGTCTGCATGTTCCGCATCCCTGTCAACCGGCGGTGTCGTTGCTGGTTTACCAGAACCGCCTGTTGCGGGAACGCGGTCAACGTCTGCACGACAAGTTGCTGGAATTCGTTAGCATCGCCCGGGATAACGACCGGCTGGCGGAACGGGTGCAACGACTGGCGCTGGGTCTGCTGAACGGGCGCAGTGGCATGAAAGGATTCCTGGGCGGCATCGAAGCCATTTTGCAGGAAGAGTTCCACGCCGACGACGTATCCTTGCGCCTGGAGGCGGCCCCAGCCTTTCGTTCGAAAATTGCGGCGGAGTTCCTGTGTCCCGAAGTGGTTGCCCGATTTGGCGGTCTGTTCTGGACCGGGCAGCCACATTGCGGCCGATTACGTCCTGAACAAGCCGCCCTCTTGTTCGGCGATGGCGCCACCCGAGTCGCTTCAGCCGCGCTGATTCCCATCGGCGGACGGGAATGGCGTGGCCTCCTGGCTGTGGGCAGCAGCGACGCTGAGCGATTTCATCCCGGGGTGGGCACTCTGTTTCTGGAGCGAATCGGCGAACTGGTGAGTCAGGCGCTACAGGCGCGGTTGCCGGATCAGAGGCGGTTACGTGTGGTGCGCGATTCACCGTCAGCGCGGAATCTTTAGCCGCTAACCGCTAGCAGCTTTATCACGCCTATGCCGCCGCGGTGCGCGAACCGGCCCGGCTGGCCCACGCCCAACCCACCCTGACGGAACGGCTGCTGGCTGGCTTACACCATCTGACGCAATCACTGGGACTGAGCCTGACTGCCGCGCCTGCTCTGGTCATGGGCGAGGCGACCGCTGAAATCCACCGGCTCGGCGACTGGCTGGAACTGGAGCTGCACGAAAGCCCGGATGAGGGCGGCATCCTCACCCTGCGGATTCGTAACCTCCAAGCAACAGCCTGCCGAGTTCAGATCGTGCGTCAGGGCGAGGTACGCCGCGAGTCAATTCTGGAAGCGCACCAGGACGCC
>CAIRMO010000114.1 GCA_903879705.1 uncultured Candidatus Competibacteraceae bacterium
CCTTATCCAAGGAGGGGATAAAACCAGCACGGTACATCGCTTTTTCCCCTCCTTGAGTAAGGAGGGGTGGCCCCGTCAGGGGCCGGGGTGGTTCGCTCCTCAGCGAGGGGAAATTCCACAACTCCAACCGGATGGCTATACCACGCCCAAGCCCTGCGGGGCGCGGTCTGAAACTCGCCAGGCGGGTAGTCACTCAAAATCGGGCATCACCACTTCTCAGGAGACTCCCATGATCGATCCCTTGCGCCGCCACACCCCTGGCCCGTTTCGCGCCGAACATCTGCGGGAAGACGACCGCTATGAACTCTCCAATGGTCATCCCATCTACTGCGCCCCGGCGGGACGCGAACACGCCGCGCCCAATCTGACCGGGGCGGCGGTCATCGACAGCGACCCGGCGGTGGAATGGGCGGGCGTAGACGCCGGGTTCACCCCCGCGCCGGGGATCTTGCGCGCCCCCGATATAGCGGTCGCTGCGTCATCCGGCGAAGACGCCACGGGCTGGATTTCGGGAGCGCCGCCACTGGCGGTGGAATATGCCGGGCGCGGTCAGGATGAGCGGGAATTGCGGGATAAAATTGCCGAGTTGCTGGCGGCGGGAACCCGTTTCGTGTGGGTGGCGCGGTTACGTGGGCCACAACGGGTGGAAGTACATCGCCCGGATGCGCCGATGAAGATATACACCGCCAGCGATGTGCTGGAAGCGCCCGGAGTGTTGCGTAATCCGGTGCCGGTTCGGGCGCTGTTCGACCGGGACGCGGCGCACGAGGTGGTGTTGCAAAATCTGCTGCAACGCCGGGGCTATGCCAGCCTGAATGAGGTGCGTGAGAAAGGTCGCGAGGAAGGACTGATTGAAGCCATTCTGGCCTTATTGCAGGGACGGGGCCTGACCGTGGAGACGACGGTTGAAATGCAGTTGCGAACTTGCCATGACCGGGAAACCCTGCGGCGCTGGTTATTGAGCGCCGTTCGAGTGGAACGAACCGAACAATTATTCGATGCGGATTGACTGCGGGTGGGCTGAGGCTTATTGCCATGAGCTATAGTGATTTTTCTCTGAATCAAATCAAGGATCAATTCGGTCTTGACTTGATTGAAGATCAGGTATTGTTCCCCAATGCTCCAATACTTCCGCTCTCCGATTTGTTAAAGCAATTGATGGAGCGTTATATCCCGTTAGCAAACTGGATCAACACCGAAAAAGCCCGTTCCGAGTTCATTATTGCTCCGGTTTTGGCCGAACTGAAATGGCAATTGAAAGACCGGATTAGCCTGTTTTCCGGCGTGGATTTTACGGTTGATTCCAGCGCCGGCTTAAACGGTCGTTGCGATTACATCATTTCCCAAGCCCGCGAACAACTGACGGTCAATGCTCCGGTCGTTATGCTGGTTGAGGCCAAAAATGAGAATATCATCAGCGGCATTCCCCAGTGCCTCGCTGAAATGATTGCAGCGCAACGCTTCAATCAGGCCAGACATAATGCAATTTCGATTGTGTATGGGGTAGTGACCACCGGCAGTCTGTGGCGTTTTCTCAAACTGGATGATACGCCACAGGCTTTTGTGGATATTAAGGAATACTACATTGATAATCTGTCCCGGATCATGGGCATTCTCAAGGAAATCGTGGATGACTAACTTATTACCGTGCATTGAATCATCTACGTTGAAAAACCCAGCATGAAATCAGATCTGTTAAAACCGTTGCTAAACCTGCTGCGTGGTGAACTGAATCAAGCGCGCCGCCGTAAAAACCGCTCGCCGTGGCTGATCGGCGGGTTGATCAGCGCCATTGTCGCCATCAGCTACTTCCTGCATGAACCGAAAGCTCCTGCTGGCGCATTGGCCCGGGGCGCGGAATTAAGCTGCACCGTCAAATCGGTTTACGACGGTGACACCCTGACCGCCGGTTGCCCGGAAGGCGAGGTCAAGGTGCGGGTATTCGGCATCGACGCCCCGGAAATGGGTCAGCAGCCGTGGGGCGTTCAGTCGCGGGATGCTTTCCGCAGCATGGTCAATCGCGGCGATTCGGTGCGCTTGCGGGTGATCGATCAGGATCGCTATGGCCGAACGGTTGCCCAGGTCATCGCCGGCGACCGCGATGCTGGACTGGAGATGGTGCGGCAGGGGCAGGCAGTCGTCTACAAGCAATACAACGACTCCGCTGTCTACCGGCAAGCCGAGGCCGAGGCGCGGCAGGCCAAGCGCGGGATCTGGGAGCGATCCGGCAGTCAGCAGGACCCCGCCGCCTGGCGACGGCTGAATCCGCGTTGAAGTTAAACAAGCGGTGTTCGAAGATGATCAGCGCTTCTTCCTGGGAATATACAAATCGGTAATCGTCCCCTCGAACACTTCCGCCGCCATACCCACCGACTCGCCCAAAGTCGGGTGCGGGTGAATGGTCAGGGCAATATCCGCCGCATCACAGCCCATTTCAATCGCCAGCGCCACTTCACTGATTAAATCCCCGGCACCGGTTCCGACAATCCCGCCGCCGACAATCCGGTGGGTTTCTTCGTCAAAAATCAGCTTGGTAAAACCTTCATCGCGGCCATTGGCAATCGCCCGTCCCGACGCCGCCCACGGGAATTTACCCACGCCGATTTTAATACCCTGTTGCTTCGCCGCTTCTTCGGTCAAACCGACCCACGCCACTTCCGGGTCGGTATAGGCCACGCCGGGAATCACACGAGCATCAAAGAAACTCTTGTGGCCGGCAGCGACTTCGGCGGCAACATGACCTTCATGCACCGCTTTATGCGCCAGCATCGGCTGACCGACAATATCGCCAATCGCGAAAATGTGCGGGACATGGGTGCGCTGCTGTTGATCGACTGGAATAAAACCACGCTCATCAATCTTTAATCCGGCTCTGTCTGCGCCAATTTTCCGGCCATTGGGACTGCGGCCAGCGGATTGCAAAATCAGGTCATAAAGCTGCGGTTCAGCCGGCGCATTTTCGCCCTCAAACATCACCCGCACGCCTTCCGGCAAGGCTTCAACTGCTGTAGTCCTGGTTTTCAGCATCACCTTATCGAAACGCCCAGCGTTCTTCTTCTCCCAGACCTTGACCAAATCCCGATCCGGTCCCTGCATCAATCCATCCAGCATTTCGACAATATCAATCCGTGCGCCAAGACTGGAATACACCGTCGCCATTTCCAGACCGATAATGCCGCCGCCGATGACTAATAGCCGTTTGGGCATAAAGCGTAATTCCAGCGCTCCGGTTGAATCGACAATCCGCGGATCATCCGGGATAAACGGTAAATGCACCGCCTGACTGCCGGCGGCGATAATGCACTGGTCGAAACGAATCACCTGTTTTTGGCCGGTTTTATCCTGACCCGCGCCCGTCGTCAGTTCGACTTCAAGGTGATGTGGATCGAGAAAATGACCATAGCCGCGCACGACTTCCACTTTGCGGGCTTTCGCCATGCCGGCCAGTCCGCCAGTGAGTTTATTGACCACCTTGCTTTTGTGAGTCCGCAGTTTGTCCAGATCAATCGTTGGCGGACTGAAAGTAATACCGAGATCGGCGAAATGGGCAGCTTCATCCAGGATAGCAGCAACGTGCAACAGCGCCTTGGACGGAATACAACCGACGTTCAGGCAGACGCCGCCCAAGGCCGGATAGCGTTCAACCAGCAGGGTTTTCAGGCCCAGATCGGCGGCGCGGAAGGCGGCGCTATAACCACCAGGGCCAGCGCCCAGCACCAGCAGTTCAGTATGAAAATCGGGTTCCAGATGACTCATTTGGTTTAGTCCACTTGAAAAGGCTGGATACCCGCTTGCGCGGGTATGACGACTTAAAGATTGCCGGCGAAAATCCTTTTACAGCAGCAAGCGCCGGATGTCGGCCAGCAATCCGGCCAGAGTCACGGTAAATCGCGCTGCTTGCGCCCCGTCAATCACCCGATGATCATAAGACAGCGACAACGGCAGCAATAACCGGGGCGTAAACTCTTTGCCATTCCACACCGGTTTAATCTGCGAACGGGTCACACCGAGAATCGCTACTTCCGGGGCATTCACAATCGGAGTAAAGGCGATTCCGCCAATCCCGCCCAAACTGGAAAGGGTGAAGCAACCCCCCTGCATTTCACCTGGGCCGAGTTTCTTATTCCTCGCCTTGGTCGATAATTCACCCAGTTCCGCCGACAACACAAAGATGCTTTTCTGATCGACATCGCGGATCACCGGCACCACCAAGCCATCCGGGGTATCCACCGCCACGCCGATATGGCAATACTTTTTCAGCACCAGATTCTCACCGATAGCATCCAGCGAGGCATTAAAATTCGGCCATGTTTTCAAAGCGGCAGCAGTGGCTTTAAGCAGAAAACTCAGCATCGTCACCTTTACTCCGCGCTGTTCCGCTTCTTTCGCCACCGACTGACGGAAGGCGTCTACCTCGGTAATATCAGCCTCGTCGTGGTGAGTGACGTGCGGTATGTTCAGCCAGGCGCGATGCAAATTGGCCCCGGACAGCTTCTTGATCCGGGATAGCGGCTGCACCTCAACCGGGCCAAATTTGGCAAAATCAACCGGTGGAATCGGCGGAATACCCATATAACCGGCGGGCAATCCTCCGCCGCCACCTTCACCGGCCAGCGACGCCGATTTGAAGGTTCCCGACATGACCTGTTTAACAAAACTCTGCACATCGTTCTTGACAATTCGCCCCTTGGGACCGGAACCGGTCACTACCCGGGTTAAATCCACGCCCAATTCACGCGCAAAACGGCGGATCGATGGACTCGCATGGACCTTACCCCGCATTGAGTCCTTCTCCCCTTTCGAGAAAGGGCTGGGGAGAGGGGGAGCCGGTGGTGGCGACGGCGCTGTCGCTGTCGCTGGTTTAGGCGTGCGCGGCCCCAACGCAATCGCGCTCAGGGTATTCGGCAACTGTGGTTTGGCGGTGGTGTCTCTCTCAGCACTGATTAGCAGCAGAATCAGATCACCCTGTGAAACCTTATCGCCGAGCTTGAGTTCGATGCTTTGTACGGTACCGGCGAACGGTGAAGGCACATCCATGTTGGCTTTATCGCTTTCCAGGACGATCAACGGGGTATCGATGTCCACATGATCGCCGGGGGTTACCACGATCTCGATCACCGGCACGGCCTTAAAATCGCCAATATCCGGCACCCGCACTTCCCGGGTCTGACCGCCGGTTGCGGGAACCGGTGGCGCGGTTTGACCGGTTTTCGGTGCGGTCACCGCCTCGGCCACTTCCAGATACAGAATCAGGTCACCTTCCGAAATTTTGTCGCCGGGCTTGAGTTTGACCTCGCGCACCACCCCGGCCACGGGCGACGGTACTTCCATACTGGCCTTGTCGGTTTCCAGAATAATCAGCGGCGCTTCCACCTCGATCACGTCGCCCACCGCCACCAGCACTTCAATCACATCCACGCCCTTGAAGTCGCCGATGTCCGGCACATGAATCTCTTTAATCAGGCTCATTGCGAATTTCTCCGGGGCCGGTCAGACGGTGATTGGATTGGGTTTATCGACATCAATGCCATATTTGGCAATGGCTTCCAGTACCTTGGCGACCGGGATTGTGCCCTCGTCGGCCAGCAGTTTCAGCGCCGCCAGCGCGACATAATGGCTGTTGACCTCGAAATGCCGGCGTAACTGGGCGCGAGTGTCGCTGCGACCATAGCCGTCAGTACCTAACACCCGATAGGGGCGCGAAATGAAGGGTCGCAACTGTTCGGCGTACAGCCGGATGTAGTCGGTGGCGGCTACCACCGGGCCGGAATGCCCGTCCAGACAGGCCGTAACGTAGGGAATGCGCGGCGGTTGATCAGGATGCAGCAGATTCCAGCGGGTCGCATCGTTACCATCGCGGGCCAGTTCATTGATGCCTGGCGTCGCCCAAATCTCAGAGACGACCCCAAAATCCTGCGCCAGCAGTTCAGCGGCGGCGATCACTTCACGCAGAATCGCCCCGCAACCCAGCAACTGCACTCGTGGCCCGGTGCCAGCCCCGGCGCTAAACAGGTACATCCCTTTGAGAATCCCGTCCCGTGCGCCCTCCGGCATGGCCGGATGGTGGTAGTTCTCGTTCAGGGTCGTGAGGTAGTAGAAGACGTTTTCCTGCTCCTGAAACATCCGCCGCAGCCCGTCCTGAATGATCACCACCAGTTCATAGGCGAAAGTTGGATCGTAGGACACGCAATTGGGGATGAACTGGGCGAACACCTGGCTGTGGCCGTCCTGATGCTGCAAGCCTTCGCCGGCCAGCGTCGTTCGTCCCGACGTGCCGCCAATCAGGAAGCCACGCGCCTGTAAATCGCCTGCCGCCCAAGCCAGATCGCCGATCCGCTGGAAGCCGAACATCGAGTAGTAAATGTAGAACGGGGCCATGTTGACGCCGTGGTTCGCATAAGCAGTCCCGGCGGCAATCCATGACGACATCGCCCCGGCCTCGTTAATACCCTCCTGCAAAATCTGCCCTTTCTTATCCTCCTTGTAGAACATGAGTTGATCGGCGTCCTGCGGTTCATAAAGCTGGCCGCGTGGCGAATAGATGCCAATTTGCCGAAACATCCCCTCCATCCCGAACGTGCGGGCCTCGTCGGCGACAATAGGAACGATAGAACGACCGACGCCTTTATCACGCGCCAATTGAGTCAGCATCCGCACAAAAGCCATCGTGGTGGACAGATCGCGCTCGCCGCTGTCCTGCAACAACGCATCAAACGCGGCCAGTCCGGGCACCACCAGCGGCGGCGCGGTACGGCGTCGTTGGGGCAGATACCCGCCCAATGCAGCACGACGATTTTTGAGATATTGAATTTCCGGGCTGTTATCAGCCGGTTTGAAAAACGGTGCATCGTGCAGTTGCTCGTCGGAAATCGGGATATGGAAACGGTCGCGGAAGTCTTTAAGCGCCTGCTCACCCATTTTTTTCTGCGAATGAGTGATATTTTTACCCTCACCAGCCACGCCCATCCCATAACCCTTGACCGTCTTGGCCAGAATCACCGTCGGTTGACCCTGATGATTGACCGCCTCGGTATAGGCCGCATAAATCTTGTGTGGATCATGGCCGCCGCGATTCAGCCGCCAGATGTCCTCGTCGGACAAATGGCTGACCATCTGCTTGAGTTCCGGGGACTTGCCGAAGAAATGCTCACGGGTATACGCGCCGCCCTTGGCCTTGAAGTTCTGGTATTCGCCATCCACGCAGTCTTCCATCAGCTTCCGCAACAGGCCCTTTTTATCCGCCGCCAGTAAGGGGTCCCAATACGAACCCCAGATCACTTTAATCACGTTCCAGCCCGTCCCGCGAAAATCGGCTTCCAGTTCCTGAATGATTTTTCCATTACCGCGGACCGGCCCATCGAGTCGTTGCAGATTGCAGTTGATCACGAAAATCAGGTTATCGAGATTTTCGCGGGCGGCCAGCGCAATTGCGCCCAATGATTCCGGCTCATCCATTTCGCCGTCGCCGCAGAAACACCAGACCTTGCGACCATCAGTATTGGCAATGCCCCGGTTGTGCAGGTATTTCATAAAGCGGGCCTGATAGATCGCCTGGATCGGACCTAGCCCCATTGACACGGTCGGGAATTGCCAGAAGTCCGGCATCAGCCACGGGTGCGGGTAGGAACTCAGACCGTTACCGTCCACTTCCTGCCGAAAATTATTGAGTTGCGCCTCGGTCAATCGGCCTTCCAGATAAGCGCGGGCATAAACACCGGGCGCAGAATGGCCCTGAATAAACACCAGATCGCCACCGTGTTGATCAGTGGGCGCGTGCCAGAAATGATTAAAACCGACATCGTAGAGAGTGGCGCTGGAGGCAAAACTGGCAATATGCCCGCCCAGTTCCGAGGTCATCCGGTTAGCCTTGATCACCATCGCCATTGCGTTCCAGCGAATCAGCGAACGAATCCGCCATTCCATGCCGGGATCGCCGGTGGTATACGTTTCCTGCTCGACCGGAATGGTATTGATGTAAGGCGTATTCGCGCTGTAAGGCATGTGGACGCCGGCGGCGCGGGCCTGATCCTGCAATTGGCCAAGCAGAAAATGGGCGCGTTGCAGCCCTTCCGCCTCCAGCACCGCCTCGAGGCTCTCCAGCCATTCCTGGGTTTCCTGCGGGTCGGGGTCACTGTAATGGTCGATCATTATGGGGGAATCCTGTCAGGTGGTTGGTTATGGGTACGGGCCCGGCGAGGGCCGGGAAATGATCCCTACTATATAGCCATCCGGTTGGAGTTGTGGAATTTCCCCTCGCTGAGGAGCGAACCACCCCGGCCCCTGACGGGGCCACCCCTTGTATGTCTGGAGTCGGCTAAAGTGTAGGTCAACGTGGCAGCGCGATACCCCTCTGGGA
>CAIRMO010000115.1 GCA_903879705.1 uncultured Candidatus Competibacteraceae bacterium
AACACCGTAATAAGTTTGCCGTTCTTTGATATTTTTAATGGGCACTTCTATTCTTTCATTGCATCTTCCCCATACATAACCCGTAGTGTCACCCCACAGCAAATGACACTCATCTTGAGCAAAAACAATAGTTTGTCCAGAAATAATCTCCGCTTGACGTTCTTCCAGTTTCTGCTGAATTTCTTCCCGTTTCAGTAAAACTTGTGCTCCATCTCTTTTTGGATTAACCACTTCCGTCCGATGCCATGTGATTCTTGCCTCGTCCAATAAATCATAGTAAGATTGCTTGGATTGGTAAACCACTCCGTATCGCTCTTCAATCAACTCCACCAGTTCTTTTAAATCAAAATGCGACTGGCTTCTCAAATGCATAAGAATTGCTTGCCGCTGGATTTCTGTTAGAAAACTAGTTCCTCCTTTATACTTTAGTTCTAACGCACTTGCGCCTTCATTCTCATAAATAATCTTCCATTTGCTTACAAAAGCATCGGACACATTTAATAATTCACAAATGTCTTTTGTTTCAAAGTTCATCAAAACCATCTTGACCGCAAGCGCTCTTTTCGCTTCCCGACATTCAGGAACATCAATGAAATCTTCAAGTGTTGTCATGACTTTTACTCCAGAAATGTGGTAAATTGATTTGGCATTATAGCACATTATTCAACAACTCAGATCGGATTCCTATAGCACTAATAATTCGTATTCCTGTTGGTCGTTCGGTATGTGAAACCACCAGCAAACGACGAGATTTTGATAAACCAAAAGTCAGGAAACGGTGTTCACCTTCCGAGTAATCTCGATCAGCGAAAGTCGCCGCTAATTACCTGTCATGGCAATTTTCTATGCTGCTTCAGCCAATGCGCACTCCACTGATTGAGGCAACATAACCCGGATAAAGTAGCTTTCGGGATAAAGATAATCTTCTCCCGACTCATCAATGATTCTGATTTGGTGATGTTTGGCGGCATCGAAATCAGGGAGTACTTCATAGAGTTTGCGTTTCTCTAATGAAACCTCATAGCCGTTATTATAGATACAAATAACAAAGCGGCTTGTATCTTGTTTATCGCTCATAAATTTCAGTCCAAATAACACTTGATCTTGAGTTCTTTCCGTCCAATACCCGTAGCTTCATACCAGTGTATTTCAGCCAGCCTAGTTAAGCCATCGGGTAGCTTGACTGTTGCAGTCCCTTTTCGTTTTCACCAGCGTCCCTTGCCGTATACTCTAGTTCAGGCGATCCAGTTCGCGAATTGAATTTCCAACTGCAAAAGTTTCAATGGCCGTGAAATTACTAATAACTTCAAAAGGTACTGTCATAGTAAATCAAACCATTATATGAACATCTATGCCGGCATTCGGCTACACGGCACACCGGGCTATTCTTACTAAGTTCTTTTCCTTAATTCAGCCGCTGGATTACCTACAACTGTAGTATAAGGAAGGACGCTTTTTGTCACTACTGCCCCCATCCCTACAACTGATCCTTTTCCGATGACAGTTGGTTTTACATCAGTTCCTTCCTTTATTATTGCGCCTGTTCCAATGTAGGCATAATCTTCTATCACAACTCTTCCATTACAATGAACGCTTGGAGCAAACGTAACAAAATCACCTATTATGCAATCATGGGCTACATAAGAATAAAGATTTGCATGAAAGAATCTTCCAATTTTTGCGTTAGATGTTATCGTGGTAAATGGACAAAGAATAGCACCATCTCCTAGTTTATTTTCATCAAAAACAACTGAGTTAAGTGCAGAAATAGAGAATGGCTCAATACTAGCTTCGCACATATTCTTCACTATACGCTCACGAGTTTTATAATCCGCAATCGCGATATTAAAATATTTACCCCCCCGACTCTTTGAGAAATAAATTCACTATCACTAATGACTCTCTTACCATTAACAACTGTTTCTCTTTCAAGATTTTCAACAACAAAAACCAATTCATAGCCTTGAGTTCCCAAAGCAGCCACAAGCATCTCGCACGCAACTGGCATTACTTCTCGTCCAAATCCACCTGCACCAAATATCCCATAGAGATCCATTGCCGGTTTTCCTCGTTATTGGTAGTTAAGATTTATCTACTGGCACTAAAGTAGAACTAAGCAATTACCCCTCCCCCTTCCGAGGGAGGGACCGTTCTCACCTCACGCCGGCCGCCGTTTAATCAGCAACCGCCGTTCAATCTCAAAAATCTTGCTGCTGAGCTTTTCCTTGCTCAGCTTCTGCTTATCGTTCTCCTTGATAAACAGGTCGGCGCCATAAGTCTCCAGCGCGGCAGCGGCGCTGATGTTTTTCACGCCGATAAACTGGAAAGTCACAATCCCCGCAGTATCAGTATTCGGCAGAGTCTCAGTAGTCACCACCCGCGAAAGCGCCGCCACTGTATCGCCGGACACCGCCGGTTGGGTGTGATAACCCTCGGTGAAACCCAATTCCCACAGCGCGTTTTCACTGACATCCCGACTCGCCAGCCCTTCCAGCCAAGCAAACACCAGCCCACCGTAGACAATCGGCTCGCCGCTCATTTTGCCCGACAGGCCAGTGCTATACACCCGGTCAAAATGCAGCGGATGCGTATTGCCAACCAGATAGGTCCAAGCCATGTGTTCATCGGTAATGGTGCGGCCATTGGCATGGACAATCAGATCGCCGAGTGCGAAATCCTCGAAATAGGTATTGGGACCGGTCAACTGGCTCGGATAACCGCCCGCATTGATCGGTAACTCCGCGACCGGATGTTCGACCCACGGAAATTCGACCGGCGTCGTCGGGGCTGGCGTGGTGGGCAAGCGGTCGCCCCGATAGCCGACCATGATTTTACGCTCATACTGCAACACCACTTGGTTATGCTGATTGATGCCCAAAGTGCGAATCAGTACGATGCCGGGTTTATCTTCGCCACGCGCCTTGCGATCCATGACCTTGGTATAACCGCGCAAGGTGTCGCCCGGATAAACCGGCCGCAAGAATTGCACGTTGTAATAACCCAGATTGGCAATCGCTTTCTCCGAGTCATTATGCACACCCAGCGACAACACCACGTTAAACACCATCTGCGGACTGGCCGGCAGATCGGCAAAGCCGTGCGCCTTGGCGTATTCCAGATTCAGATACAGGGGATTGCACTGCATGAAGACACGGGCGAAATCCAGCATTGGGCCGCGGTCAAAAGTATAACCACGCGGATGGACAAAAACCTGTCCCGGCACAAATTCATCGAGATAGCGCCCGTATTGCGGACGCCGCGCCCACTCCAGATTCACCGCTACCGAGCCGGAGACTTCCGGCTGTTCACTCAATCGCATCGAAAAAGTCATCACTTATTTCTCCACTTCGGCCTTGGATTTTGCATTATCCACCAGCGAACGGGCAATGACTTTCAGCGCCAATGTTTCTTCGGCACCCTCGAAAATCGACAACACCCGTGCATCGATGAAATAGCGGCTAACCGATACTTCTTCGGCATAACCCATGCCGCCGTGAATCTGCAAAGCTTCCCGCGTCACCCATTCCGCCGTTTTACAGGTAAAGAACTTGACCATGCTGGCTTCCATATCGCCTTCGCCTTTATCCATCAACCGCCCGACTGAATAAGTAAATTGCCGGCCAATCGCCAGATACGCCGCCATCCGCGCCAGCTTGATTTGAGTCAACTGATAATCGCCAATCGGATAGCCAAATACCATCCGCTCCTGGGAATAACTCAGCGCTTTTTCATAAGCGGCCTGCATGATACCCACGGCGCGAGCGGCAGTCTGAATCCGCCCGCCAGCAAATCCCGCCATAGTGAAATAGAAGCCTTTGCCCTCGCCTTCAGGACCGCCCAACATATTGTCGTCGGGGACAAACACATTATCGAAGAATAAATCAAACGAGTGCATTCCGCGATAACCGATGGTGGCAATCGCCTTGCCGGTCAATTTGCCCCCACCGTCCTGAATGAACTCAAAGGCATGACCGGGAGTACTGGGCTTCTCCAGCAAGAACATCGACAAGCCACGATGACCCAGCGAAATATCGGGATTAGTCCGGGCTAAAATCAGCAACACCCCGGCTTTGCCACCAAAAGTACACCAGGTTTTAGCGCCATTCAGTAGCCAGCCACCCTCGGTCTTGGTCGCCTTCAGCCGCATGTTAGCGACATCGGAACCGTAATTCGGCTCCGTCACCGCCACCGCGCACAGCATATCGCCGGAGGCCAGTTGCGGCAGCCACTTCATTTTCTGCTGTTCGGTGCCGCCCTTGAGCAGGGCCTTGGAGAGGATTTCGGGTCGGGTAATCAGGCTGCCCGCCGCACCCAGCGAACCCCGGGTCAGTTCTTCCGTGACCACGATCATCCCCAGATTATCTTCCTGCTCGTCGCTCTGGATACCGCCGAACCGTTCCGGGATCGAAATGCCAAAGCAGCCCAAATCCTTGACCTGATCCAGAATGGCGTCGGGAATGTCGAGATCGTGGCGGTGAATCTCCTCGGCCAGCGGCATCACCACTTCTTCGGCGACCCGGCGGAAAGTTTCGCGCATCAGTTCATGGTGATCATCGAGCAGATAGGCACCGGTCACGCCATTTTCGGCCCGCATCAATTGCCCCAACTCGGCCACTCGTGCCGCCGGCAACTGGCTCAGGCAGAATTGCCGCACCGCCGGATCATCCACGGTCGCGCCTAGCCACGAGTCATTGAGGCCGAAATCCGCCGGGCGAGTCGTCAGTCGGTTGCGAATCGCCTGCACTGCTTCAGCGGCGAACAACAGGGCAAAGCGTTCTTCCAGGGTCAGTTCACCAACGGAACCGCCGCCCGCCGCCCGGGCCCGTTGGGCGTAATCGAGAGCAAAGCGGGCCCCGGTCGTTTCGGCGCAAGACAGCGCCAGGTCGTAGCTGACCAGTTGATGTTGATCGAGCAGGGCGGCGGAAATTTTGCCGTCAGCCTTTTGGGAGCGTTCCTTCAAATCGGCGAGGGAGTAATCAAGGGCTTTCTGAACCGCGGCCAGCGCCAGGGCGGCCTGCTGCAACTGCTCTGCCGGAGTCGGAATGGACTGGGACATCGGGGTACCTCGTGGGGTAGTAACGGGTTATTGCGAAAACCATAAATTTAGTAAGCTCTCGCGGCAAAGTTTAAGCGCAAAGCTGCCGGGAGCCTATGGTTTGGCTCAAGGCTGCGGCAAAAAATCTGATGCCTGAAATCCGGCACCCAAGTAGCCCGTATAATGGTCATTTTCCGGGTCGGCAGGTTCCATTCGCCGACTTTCCCACTGGCGCTGTTCAGCTCGCCGACCCCCTGCCCTGCAAGAGATCCATCGTGGCTAAACCCTCCATCCTGTCCAGCGAACTCCGGCATTATCCCGGCCTGCTGCTGATCGAACTCGATCCGCACTACGCCGATCCAACCGGCATTCCGCCCGAACCGCTAACCGTTGCCGCGACCTCGGCGCTGGCCGGTCATTTAGCCAAAGACCTGGAGCAGATTCTCGGTGGCATTAACCATTTGGGGCTGATTCTGCCTGGCGCGCTCTACGACCAGACCGAAATTCTGCAACCGGGCTTGCCACTGCTGCCCGCGCTGGCTGATGTATACGGGGGCAGTTTGCAAGACGGCTTTGTCCCGCAGTTGATCGCACTGGGAACGGATCAAGGGTTGTTGCCGATGGCCGCGATCAACCCGCAACGCCGGCCTGGCTCCGGCCCATTGCTGCTGTTGCCGTTCTGTTTCATCGGATCGCCGGATGAAATCAGTCGGCTGGCGCGGCGCATGGAAGATAATTTGCTGCAAAACGGCGAAGCCTCGCCCGCTACCCGGGAGGCGGTACAGCAAGCGTTCGGGTTGACCGCGCTGAACCTGTCGTTTGCCACCGTTGGCGATTTATGCGCCCTGCTGCGGGTGCAACTGGAAGGCAACGGCTTATTGCCACTGTGGGATTTGCTCGAACACGCCTGGTTTGAGCGGCCTGGTGTCCGGCCGGTGGTGCTGGAGAGCGGCAATCGCTTTCTGGTAGCGGGCGATCACGCGCATACCCTGTTTTACACCTTCGACGACTGGGCGCAGTTCGGGCCGGGCCGGGCCTTGCCCGCGGCGGAACTGGGCGAGGGTTATCAACGCTGGGTGTGGCAACAACGGCAATACACGCTGGCGCTGGCCGCCTATGGTTTACACGTCCGCTGGGTGTTGGCGAACCCGCAACTGGAGGAAATCCTGGCGACCGCCGATGGCGAAACGGCCAAAGCGGCGATGCGTGCAATTCCCTGCCTGTCCGGCGATTATCTGATTGAAGCCATGGTCCAGAATGACCGCGAGTCCCCGGAACGCCAGATGGCGGTAACGTGCCATGCCGCCCGGGAACTGGGAACGCTGGCTTATACGGTCATGACGCTGGACGCCGACGGTCAGTTATTGCGGCTGGAGCATCACTATCCGCTGCAACCGCAAGGCTTGAAGGTGATTATTGACCGATTGGTGCAGCGCTGTGCCGAACAGGGCACCGAGCGGCACGTGTTGCATCCGGGCCGGTTGCTGTATTCGGAAAGCGGGCGGAGCCTGCGGGCGGTGACCGCTGCCGATTGACCCGCGCCTCCCGCACGGCGGCATGAACAGCGGCTGGCCGGAGGCCCGTTTCATCGCAGTGCCCTTCGCCTCAATGGCCGCTGAGATACTGCAACATTTGGCGCGGTGTCAGCTTGACGCTTGATGGCCCGCTGCGGATATGAAATTCCTCGTTGCCTCCGGTCAGCAGAAAGGCGGGTTCACGGGCTTTTTCGCAGACCACCGCGACCAGGGTTTTACCGGTCACCGGGCGAATTTCAGCCTGGAGGTACCTGCTGAATTCGGCACCGATGTGCTGGTTAATCAGGTTCTTGAAATGCAACAAGCACTTGTCGTCATTCTCGAACTGATCCGCCGCAATGCCGATCACTTCGCCAGCATCGTTGACGCCGATCAGCAGAATGCCACCGTCAGTGTTCATAAAGCCCACCACGCTTTTGAGCCAGGCCAGCTCGATTTCCTTACCGGCCTTGCCGGTCTTGAGGTTGATGCGCAGAGTTGATTTGAACTCCAGATTGGGACTTTCGCCATAGCGCATCAAGGCCAGCACTTTCTCCTCGAATTCAGCCGGATGGTCGGTCAGGGAGGGCAGCGCCTTGAAGTGGCGACCGTAATGGCGTGTCAGCAGCAGCGTCCCGATCAGCCCGCCCGCCAGCGCCAGAATGCCAACCGTGATCACCAGCGTCCAACCGCTTTGCAGGGCACCAACAAAGTCAAATTCCGGGATCGCAATGCCCAACCAGAGTCCTTTCTCCGGATCGTTCAACGGTTGCAGCCAGGCCCACCAAGTCCCCTCGCGGAAGGTCACGGGTTGGCGCGCTGGACGTCCAGCCGCCAACCATGCCTTCGTCGCATCGAAAACCGGTCCGGCATCCAGTTGCTCGGGCGACAGGCTGGCCGGGATCGTGGCATCGCCCCCCTCTGTCGGTGCCGGCGGCAGCAACACTGCACCGTTGGCCTCGACCATGAATGCCGCGCCGCGCTCGCCGACTTTTAATTGGGCAAGCGCTTCCAGGATGTCTTTTAAAGACAGATCGAGGCCCAGCACATAATCGCGGCCAGGTTCACCCGGGCGCTGAAACCGCAGGGCACCGGTGATTCCGGTGGTGTGCCGGGTGAAAAACAGGTAGGGATGGGTCCAGAACACTTGATCTGGATCCGCTATTACCCGTGCGCCCCGGAACCAGGAACGGGCGCGGGGATCGTAATCTTCTCGTCCCCGACGTTCCTCAAGGGGCGCGCCCGGAACGCTCCATTGTTGCCAGACCGCATTGCCTTGCACATCGATCTGGCGAGAGAGCCAGCCCTGTGGTTCGCGGGCGAGATAGAAGGAGCGCCCATCGGAGTCCGCCAGCACCAGGGAGGAGACCTTGGTCAGATTCGCCAGGACCGGGATAAAGCGGCTAACCAAAGCGGGGGTATCGGCCAAATTCAGATCACCGACTTTGCCCCAGCCTTGGGCCATGCGCAGGTTGTTCTCCGGGAGTTGCAGAAATCCGGTCAGGTCTTCGCTGGTTTGCTGGGCCAATCCTTGCAATTGTTCCTGGGCCAGCCGGTCGCGCAAGGCTTCGCCGGCGACAAATACGGCTGCCAGCAAGCTGCCGATCGTCAGGAACAGGAGCAGCAGCAGGTCGCGGAACAGGCGTTTGCGCGGAGGGAGGCGGGTAGGTTTGCGGCGTTCGTTTTTGGAGAACCACATAATGATGGATGATCCTGATCAGTGACGGGGGGCAGGAGTCGGCAATGTCCCAAATGTGAGTGGCTTGATCCATGCCACTGGAATCCTGTGCGAGCTACGGGGTCTGGGCAGCAACCCGACGGAAAGTCGGCATAAAGTGCATAGTTACCGCCGCCCTTGCGCCAGATCGCGGCGGCGCACCTTGCCATTGGCGGTGCGTGGCAAGCTGTCAATAAAAATGATTTCACGCGGGCATTTATAGGCCGCCAGATGGTCATGGGCATAGGCCAGTAGCGGCGCAGCGTCGGTTTCATCGGGATCGCGGGGCACGACAAACGCGGCAATCACCGTTACGCCCTCGCGCACCGGTACTTCGGTCACTGCCGCCTCGGCGACTGCCGGATGCCGACTCAGGCAATGCTCCACCTCCAATGGCGACACTCGGTAGCCCATGGCATTCATCACGTCATCATTGCGCCCATGGTAATGCAGATAGCCATCAGCGTCGAAATGCGCCAGATCACCGCCGATGAACCAATCGCCACGGTAAACCAGCTCCTCTTCGTCTGGCCGGCACCAATAACCGAGCATTAGGCCCGGATCGTGGCGATGCACTGCCAATAATCCGATTTCACCCGGCGGCAGTGGTTCGCAACCACTCTCGACCGGCAAAATCGCCACACAACGGCCTGGCTGCGCCTTGCCGGGACTGCCCGGACGGATCGGCTGGCCGGGTGTAGAGGAAATATAGGTTGAGCATTCACTCATCCCCAGCGCCTCGTAAAGCGCCTTGCCGGTGATGGTCTGCCATTGCTCCAGCAACGCCACAGTGAGTGCCTCGCCGGCAGTCAGACCGTGGCGCAGACTGGATAGATCAAAGGCCGGCAGATCGTTATATTTCAGCATCTGCCGGTATAGCCCCGGCACTGCGGCAAACAGTGTCGCCCGAAATTTTTCCAGCAGCGCTGGCCAGACCGTGACATCGCGGGGGCCGTTATACAACACTGCCGTCGCCCCATTAGCCCAAGGATCGGTCAGACCGACACCGAGGGTATACGTCCAGTTAAACGCCCCGGCATGAAGCATCACGTCATCGGGGCCAATATCATACCATCCATGATACATCGGGCGGCGACCCCACGCCGAACGCTGGGCGTGCAGCACCCCCTTGGGTTGGCCGGTGGTGCCGGAGGTGTACACCAGGAACGCCGGATCAGCGGCGGCAGTATCGGCGTAATCCAGCGGAGTACATTCAATTCGCCAGTTCGCCAGATTGGCAGGACCGAGCGCGATGATGCCCGGCGGCGGTTGCATAACCAGATCATCAGACATGGCGATCACCTGCGCACCGGAATTAGTCAGCAAGAAATCAGCCTCTTCATGGGTCAATTGCGCCGATGACGGCAAGGCGATATAACCTGCGGCAATCGCGCCGAAAAACAGTAAGGCATAATCGCTGGTATTGCCCATGCGGATCATGATTCGCGCCCCCGGCTCCAAATCGAGTTGCCGCAATCCCGCCGCCACACGCCGCACCGCATTAGCCAATTGCGCGTAAGTCCAGCGTTCTGCGGCAATGGCTGGCGCATGGGCATTAGAAACCACGATCAGCGCTACCTTGTCGGGCGTAGTCCGCGCTGCCGAATCGAGACAATACCGCGCCATATTAAATCGGGCTGGCGGCCATTCACCAGAATAACCTTGCCTGTATTTCATCATCAAACTCCTGTTCATCTGCGCTCAATGTCGGTAAATGGGTGAAGCGAAGGCGCATTCAGCAACTCGGTGACTGGAAAGCGGATCATGGCATATAATTCCCCTCCTGGGTTCTGCAGTCCGAAAGTTCACAATGTTTAACATTGAAACAAACCCGGATCAGGCGGCGATATTTAAGTTGTGGAATTTATCGGAGTACGGGCATCTTGCCCGTGGGCTAAACACGGGCAGGATGCCCATGCTACCTCTACAACCGGTTCAGGATGCCTGTATGCTTGGCGGGCTTGAATGAACCACAGTCAAATAAACCACCGCTTTCAAGAGGAAACGTCATTATGTCCAATCGACCAAGCATAGCCGCGCTGCCGGTGTTGTTCACCGGATTGCTGGCGCTGACGGGCTGTAATAACGACGAAAACTGCCAGGATTGCGGCGCAACTGCCGATCCGCCGGCGATCATTAACGATGTCGCCAAGCGCCCTGATCAGTTCAACGATTTTCTGCGCCAGATTTTTCTGTTTCCCAATCAACCGTTCAGCGGCCTATTGGGACAACCGGCGGCGGTCTACGCCCTGGTGGGGCCGACCCGGTTCTATCAGCCGCCGCTGCTCGTTAGTCAGGTTCCCCAATATCCGGGGTTAACCTACCGCACTGACAAAACCCTGTATGCAATCCGCTGCCAGCCCCGCGATAGCGCCGTGCTGGAGCCCGTGCTGGCGAGTTGGCCGAATGTCTATGCGTTGATGAAAATCGATCTCGGCAACAACAGTTATGCCTGTCCCGCGCCGCCGGGTGCCGGAGAAAATGCGCTGTACTGTCTCGTCAAGGATTATCAGGATACGCCGTCTGCGATTTCCTCTGACAGCGTTTACCGGGCGCTGGAAGTAGCGGTGCAACTGTTCGCTAATCCCGACGTGGTCAATGTCCTCAAGAACCGTTACGGGATTTATCAGGAGTTCAGCGGATTGGGGATGTCGATCAAGACCTATAATAACTACGCGCCGATGTCGGCCAAAGTGGTGCTGGATCATTCAGTGGTCCCGGAATATCTGGTCAAAAATACGACCTTGGCTCAGGGCGAATGCCGGTGTATCCGGGTGGAGCCTTACGCGGGGCGAGAAAACGATCCGCTCGATCCGGATTTCATCACCCAGGCGGGATCGGCGGACTGCCCGACGGTGAACAGTTTGCAACGGGCGCGGTAGTTTTTCTAAGGGTTATCGCTGAAGAACCAAATCAAAGGAGCCGTCAACATGCCTCACGGGATCATCAACACCCATCAAGCCCCTGCCGCTATTGGTGCTTATTCTCAAGCAGTCAAGGCCGGAGATACTGTCTACCTGTCCGGCCAGATTCCGCTCGACCCGGACACCATGCAGATGGTTGAAGGCGGGATAGAAATGCAGATTCACCGGGTGTTCGACAACCTGGCGGCAGTGGCTTGCGCCGCCGGCGGCAGTCTGGCGGATACCGTCAAACTTAATGTGTTTCTGCTCGATCTTGGCCATTTCGCATTGCTTAACCAGATCATGGCTGAGTATTTCAAGGAACCCTATCCGGCGCGGGCCGCGATTGGCGTTGCGGCATTACCGCGCGGCGCATTGGTCGAAATGGACGCGGTGCTGGTGCTGGGGGCAACACGGCCATTCAGTTAAGTTCGAGGACCGTATTCATGCGCATCCTGCTGATCAAACCCAAAGCGACTTTGCCGACGGTGCTGGCGCTGCAACGCTTCCAATGCCTGGAGCCGCTGGAGCTGGGTTATCTGGCCGCCGTAGTTCCGGCCGGTCACGAGGTGCGGGTACTCGACTTGCGCCTGCATCGCTTCCCCGACTGGACGCTGAAGCGCGAACTCGCCTGGACCCGCGCCACCACAGTGCTGCATTCGCCGGAACTGCTGCGGCGCTGGCGGGAGATTGGTCTGGACGGCGTCTTTGTCGGTTTTGAGTTTGCCACCAATCAGGAATTGAAAGCGGCGCGTAAAGGCGGCACAGTGGCGCATAACGAACGCGCTCATGAGACCTTGCGCCAGTTGGGAATCGCCTGCCATGCTGCTTTTATGATCCGCCCGGAATACGGCCACGCCGAATTTCAGCGCCTGCGGGATTACGTCAACGCCATGCCGCCGGCGCAATGCAGCTTCACGGTTTGCACGCCCTCGCCCGGCACTGCCGATTACGCTGCCGCGCGACCCGGATTCTGGTGCGGAGACGCCTACGAGCTGCATGACTGTATGCATCCGCTGACGCCGACTGCGTTGCCCTTGCGGGATTTTGGCGCATTATTCGCCCGCCAGATCGCCGAAGCCGGTCAGCGACATCCGTTCGCGGGTGCAGCGCCACCTGACCCGCCCTTGGGAACTGGCCCGGATCGTGGCCGCCGACCGGCACTATCAGCAGGCGTTTCAGAATCTGTACCGCGATTATCCCCGCGAGTTACGGGACTGGCCGGGTTCGTCCGCGCCGGAGATTAATGAAGTCGGCGTAGCGATCCAGCCCCGCCTTGTTGCTCCCTGTTTCGACCCCGACAAAACCTGAAAAAAGAGGATGGATGAAGCTCAAGACCTTTGCGACTGTAGTCACCCTGGTGGCCTTGACCCTAATCGGTTGCCGCAGCAATTCGGTCTATACCGTTGCCGACGCGCCGATCGTCACCAGCACCCGCGACTATTCCACCAAGGATGTACGCAACGCCATCCTGCAGGCGGGCGCTTCGCTGGGTTGGCAGATGAATGATGCTGAGCCGAGACTGATCGTCGGTACGCTCAATGTGCGCGATCACATGGTTCAGGTCGATGTCCCTTATGATCGGCGTACTTACAGCATTCTGTACCGGGACAGCGCCAACATGAACTATGACGGTGGCAACATTCATAGCAATTACACCGGCTGGGTGCAACGGCTGAATGCTGCGATCAATTCACGGTTGAGCATGTTATGAACACCAGACTTTTACCGGCGATCCTTAAATCGTCATACCCGCGAATGCAGATATCTACGCTTTTCCGAAAGTTACTGGATTCCCGCTGGTGCGGGAATGACGGAGAGCGCAAGGCCTGGAACCGTCTCAATCATCAGCCCAAGAGCGGGCTGCCGGGAATTACCGCATGATCACCGGAACCTTGTACATCGTCTCCGCCCCATCCGGGGCCGGCAAAACCACCCTGGTTAACCGGCTGGCAGCCACCACACCGGGTGTTGCCATTTCGATCTCTCACACCACCCGCCCGCCCCGTCCCAGCGAACAGAACGGCGCTCACTACCATTTCACGTCGTCCGAGGTGTTTGAAGCAAAGATCGCCGAGGGCGGGTTTCTGGAACATGCCCAGGTGTTCGGCAACCGGTATGGCACCAGCCGCGCCGAAACAGTGGCGCAGTTGACCGCCGGACTCGATCTGATTCTGGAAATCGACTGGCAGGGCGCTCGGCAAGTGCGAACCCTGCTGCCGGAGAGTCTGGGCATCTTTATCCTGCCACCCTCGCGCGAGGTGTTGCGGCAACGGCTGGCGGGGCGCGGCCAGGACAGTCAGGACGTCATCGACCGGCGCATGGCGGCGGCGCTGGACGAACTCTCACACTATGACGAATTTGATTATCTGGTGATCAACGATCACTTCGAACTTGCGTTGGACGCCTTGCGCGCCATCGTCATCGCCAACCGGCAACGCCGGACCACCCAGCTCAAACGGCAGTCCCGGCTCCTGCAGGCACTCTTGTCCTGATTCAGTGGAAGTCATTACACTGCACGGCTTATTTTCAGCACCGACTGCATGTGTGGAGAACGCCTGATGGCTCGAATTACCGTTGAAGACTGTCTTGACCGGGTAGACAACCGGTTTGAACTGGTGCTGGTCGCCTCCCGTCGCGCTCGTGAACTGGCGCAGGGCCGGGAGGCGCTGGTGCCGTGGGAAAATGACAAACCCACGGTGGTCGCCCTGCGCGAGCTGGCCGAGGGCAAGCTGGATCGGCTCCTTCAGGAAAAATACCGCCGCCTCGCCGGCAAGTTATCCCCGGACCCGGTGGTCAAACCGAAATCGGTCGTTGCTGAAACGCTGGACAATCCGGAGTAATCCGGTTGCGGGATAGCAACGCCTGGCTCAGCGGCTACCTGAGATCAAAATGGTGTTAAGCGCATCGACGCGGGAAACCCCGAATGGAACGCCGCCACGTCCCAGGCTGGCGGTAGACGACGAGTGGCTGGATGACCTGCATCTGCGCATCGACGATCTGTGCGCCATTGTCAGCGAATATCTGGAGCCGGCCCAGGTTGAGCGGTTACGCGAAGCCGGCCAGTTCGCCGCCGAGGCTCACGCCGGGGTCTACCGCAAGAGCGGTGAGCCTTACATCTTTCACCCGCTCGCGGTCGCCCGGATTCTCGCTAATGTCCGGTTTGATCACGAAACCTTGCAGGCCGCACTGCTGCACGATGTGATCGAGGACACCCACTACAGCAAGGAGCAACTCAGCAGCCGGTTTGGGCCGGAGGTCGCTGAACTGGTGGACGGGGTCAGCAAGCTCACCCAGATTCAGTTCAACTCCAAGCTGGAAGCGCAGGCCGAGAACTTCCGCAAGATGTTCCTGGCCATGGCCCATGACCTGCGGATCATCATGATCAAGCTGGCTGACCGCCTGCACAACATGCGCACCCTGGGAGCGATGCGCTCCGAATCGCGCCGCCGCATTGCTCGCGAAACCCTCGACATCTACGCGCCTATCGCCGGGCGGCTCGGCATGAACCACCTGCGCCAGGAACTGGAGAATCTCGGTTTCAGCCATCTGTACCCGCTGCGCTATCGTGTGTTGCAGGAGGCGGTGCGCAAGATGAGCGGCAACCGCCATGAGATCGTCAGCCAACTGGAAGCCTGGCTTCAGACCCGGCTGGACGATGAAGGCATCAAGGCGCGGGTGGCGGGGCGCAGCAAGCATTTGTGGGGCATCTACCGCAAAATGCGCGATAAGCATCTGGCGTACCGGGAGGTTCACGATGTCTATGCGGTGCGGATCATCGTCGAGACGGTAGACGCCTGCTACCGGGCGCTGGGGGCGATACACAGCGTGTACAAGCCGATCATGGGCCGGTTCAAGGACTATATCGCCATTCCCAAGGCTAACGGCTACCAGTCGCTGCACACCGTGCTGTTTGGCCCCAACGGTGTTCCGATCGAAGTGCAGATCCGCACCGAGGATATGCACATCATGGCCGAGGTCGGGGTTGCGGCGCACTGGCGCTACAAGTCTGGCGGTGAAGGCGATGGCGGTCATGCCCAGCAGCGCGCCCGCGAATGGCTGCGCGATCTGCTGGATATGCAGCGCCGGGCCGGCAATCCGGTCGAGTTCCTGGAAAGCGTCAAGGTTGATCTGTTCCCTGACGAGATGTACGTCTTCACCCCGCGCGGCGAGATCGTGGAATTGCCACGCGGCGCAACCGCAGTGGACTTCGCCTACGCCATTCACTCCGATGTTGGCAATACCTGCGTCGGGGCCAAAGTAGACCGGCGATTAGTGCCGCTGCGCACCCCATTGGTGACCGGCCAGACCGTTGAGGTCATCATCACCCCGACCGCCCGGCCCAACCCGGCCTGGCTGAATTTCGTCGTCACCGCCAAAGCGCGGGCCAGCATCCGTCATTACCTCAAGCACCTGCAACGCGATGAGGCGATTCTGCTCGGCAAGCGGCTGCTGGAAAAGGCGCTGGCCGGGCGGATCGGCGGGTTGGGCGAGTTGCCGGCCCGGCGGATCAAAAGTCTGGTGCGGGAATTCAATCTGAGCAGTTTTGAGGAAGTGCTGGCTGATATTGGTTTGGGCAACCGGGTCGCGGCGCTGATTGCCAAACGGCTGCTGCCGGAGGGGGGTGAGGATGAGACGGCGGCGCTGGATGTGAGTATCCAGCCGTTGCTAATCAAAGGTGTTGAGGGCACGGTGGTCAGTTTTGGCAAGTGCTGCCGACCGCTGCCAGGCGATGCCATCATTGGGTATCTCAACACCGGGCGTGGCATCGTCATTCATCGCGATACCTGCAAAAACGTGGGTAGTTACAAGAAGAATCCCGAAAAGTGGATCGAGGTGGATTGGGAGCCGTCGCTCAACGCTGATTTCAGCGCAGAACTGCGGCTGGATGTCGCTAATAAACGGGGCGTGCTGGCGACCATCGCCGCCGCTATTGCCGCTACCGACGACACTAACATCGAAACCATCAACACTTCTGAACGTGACGGCAACGCTACCACGGTGCATTTGCTGATCAACGTCCGCGATCGCGCCCATTTGGCCCGGGTGATGCGCCGGTTGCGCGCCTTGCCGGAAGTATTGCGGCTGGCCCGGCGCGGCTAAGTTTAGGGGCGAAAAACTTCTTCCAGACCAGCAACTTGGCTTTCGCTTATTTTTTTATAATCATAAAATTTATGGTTAGAATACAGCTAGTGAAATCGTGAAAACAGCGAGAGGAGTTTCCATAATGAGCGATCCAGTGGCTGAACAGGTTGAACGGGTTGATGAAATTCTAGTTATTTTTCATATACTTATTAAAATGTAACTACTCAGGCACCCCACAAACCCCTATACATCATCAATCAGTGAATATGGATAATTAAAGGGCGCTAGAAGGGATAAACGGTTTACCGTTGAAGGCACCACGGATGACGCTAAAGACGTTCACGGCGTTTTTACGTGCGGTCGAGATATACGGTAGTTTCGTATAACGCCCACTACCAGAAATGTCGGATCGTCGCGGAGTTGGCTGCCACGCTCCAGATTGAACTCCTGTATTTGCCCGCGTACTCTATAGTGGACCCCGGAAAATGGACCAGGGGCTTAGATAGAATGCCACGTAACAAACGAGGAGATCGACGTGGCAAGAAAGCAGTTTAGTAACGAGTTCAAAGCCAAGGTGGCTTTGGAAGCCCTCAAGGGCGAAAAGACC
>CAIRMO010000116.1 GCA_903879705.1 uncultured Candidatus Competibacteraceae bacterium
ATATTTTTTGGATTGTTCATAATTTTATTCGTAAGCACTTCACGACCAAAAAAGTGCCTGCGGTCGCTTTAGGAATTTTGAAAGAAGGGCTGTCTTGGGAGCAACTGTTGAAAATCCAAAGCCTACCTGCCTTTGGGATCTAATTTAAAAATCAGCAAGTTGGAGAATAATCGGACTGAACCAGTACCCACTAGAAAATGAACCCTGAAATTTCATATGGCATTCTCATCACGTTCAGGAAATATCTGATGGTTCCGAAACCGATCTACGAGTTGTTGCCCTATGCCTATATGCTACTGGGGTTGCTGGTTGTAATCAGTCTGGAGGCCAGTTGGGGCAAACTGTGCGGCATAATTCTCATTGGCACTGGCATTGTTGTTCAGCAGCTTCGCACCCGCCATCGCACGGTTGACCGGCTATTCCGTAAGCGTAATCGCGGAGGCTCCCAGCCCCCCAAACTCGCTGTGGCCGTAACGAAGGAGGAGCCTCAGTCAAGGCAGTCGATGCCAGAACGGCATTCAAAACAACGGTGAAGTCTTGCCCGTTATCCGAACGGATGCGGGTATTGACCGCAGCAAACAATACCATCATGAGATCAACAGGTTTCGGCGCTCATCCTTGCCCCAAATGGGCGCGGATGAATTCGTATTCTTTCTGGATGGCCTTTTCGGCATCGCTGCTCACGAAATCCGCTAACTTGCCGCCGACCAGCGGAATTCCGCACTTGACCTCCAGTTGAACATCGTTCACACAGCCGCCGCCCTCAGCCCGTAATTCCATCGCGCCTTTCACGGTGACGGGGACCCCGGCGATGTCGATGGCAAACGTACAGCGCCAAGGGCCACCGGTTTTACCTTCCCAACTTTCGCTCTGCACCACCGAATTCCAGGGATTGAGGAATTTCTTGAGCAACCCCGGTACATCGGCGGGCACTTCCCGCTTGACCTTGACGGTATAACGCCCCTCACTCCCGGCGCATTCCAGCACCTCGACCTTGCGTGCGCCGATGCCGACGTACTTGGTCTGCATAAACTCCGGATCGCGAAACAAGCCGAAGACCGTCTCAATATCTTTGGCATACTGATGCACCGCTTTAATTTTCATACGCTTTCCTTGTTAAAGATTCAGGGTCAATGGGGAACTGTCTCATGCCACTGATTGCCACGCACTCAGCGGCAGCTGCACATCCGGGCATAGCCAGCACAGCCGCGCTCTGCTGACCGTCGCCTAAGACATGAACATCGGCAACAGGTCATTCAGAAATCGCAGTCCCAGTTCAGTCGGTTGCAGCCGTTGATTATCCTGCTCCAGCAAGCCGCGTTCCCGCGCTCGACTCAGCGCCGGCTCCAGCGCGGTTAGCGGCAATCCGGTCCGTTCGCTGAATAATTCGACCGGGACGCCCTCGACCAGCCGCAGGGCATTCATCAAAAATTCCACTGGCAAATCTGCCTCGCGAATCGGCGCGTCCCCGCCAATCCTTGCTACGGTTCCTGTTGCCGCCAGATAGTCATCAGGATGCTTGAGTTTCCAGAGCCGGTGAATTTGGCCGGAGCCGGGATCAGTCAACTTGCCGTGAGCGCCAGCGCCAATCCCCAGATAGTCGCCAAATTCCCAATAATTCAGGTTATGCCGACAGCGCCGATCCGGGCGGGCATAAGTAGAGACTTCATAGCGCTCATAGCCATGCCGGGCCAGCGCCGCCTGTGCCTGCTGCTGCATCTGATCGGTGGTTTCGTCATTCGGCAGGGTTGGCGGCGAGCGGTGAAACGCGGTGTTGGATTCAATAGTGAGTTGGTAATAAGAAAGATGGGCCGGCTGGAGCGCGGTGGCATTGGCGATGTCGGCCAGCGCTTGGATAAGCGTTTGCCCCGGCAAGCCGAACATCAGGTCGAGATTAAAATTCTCCAGTCCCGCGGCATGAGCGGCTTCAGCGGCGGCAAACGCCTCGCGGCGGTGGTGAATCCGGCCTAATTGCTGCAAATGCCCATCGTCAAAACTCTGGACGCCGATCGACAGGCGACTAATACCAGCTTCCCGGAACTCGGCGAACTGGCCCCGCTCCACCGCGCCCGGATTGGCTTCCAGGGTGATTTCCACATCCGGTCGCAACGGTAAGCGGGCGCGCAGCCCGGACAGCAGCCGCTCCAGCGCCTCGGCGGACAGCAGGCTAGGGGTGCCACCGCCAATGAATACGCTCTCAATCCGCCGCCCCCACACCCTCGGCAAATCCTGCTCCAGATCGGCCAGCAGCGCATCGACATAGGCCCGCTCCGGGATCGGCCCATGCGCCTCATGGGAATTAAAATCGCAGTACGGGCATTTGCGGAGGCACCAGGGGATATGGAGATAAATCGCCAGCGGAACGGGTGAAGAAAACTCCAACATGGTTTCTCCCCAACTAGAATTATGGTGATGCTGCACGTCGGTGACTCTGGCGAAAGCTGGAAATCGGCGACTTCATCGCAACTTCCGCACCTCGCGCCCCGCTACCGGTTCGCTCCGCCCCGGACCCAGCTCCGGCTCCACAGTCCACCTGGCCCGGCTTCAACTTGGATGCCGCCAAATATGTGATTAAGTCTACCCTGCTGAGCGCCATCGGGCCGGCGGCCGATTACTGGATCGAGTGCGTCGAAACGACGACAACCCCCGAACAGCTCCAGCTTGAATTTGACGTCATTCACGAGTTATTGCCCCGGTTGTTGGCTGAACCACAGGCCGAGCAGACTTGGCGGCAGTTGGAACCGATCATACAGTCGATGAGCGCCCCGTTTTCATAATCGATGCCCCGAACCTTAGCCATCGCGATAGTTGCCGGCGTAACTGCGCCAGCGCCTGGCCGCGATGACTCAAGCGATTTTTGACCCCCGGCTCCAGTTCGGCGGCAGTTTTCTGCTCGGTCGGGACGAAAAATACCGGGTCGTAACCAAAGCCGCCCGCGCCACGAGGCTGGTCGACAATCACACCTTCCCAGGTTCCCTGACAGATCAACGGGATCGGATCGGCGGGATAACGCAATAACGCCAGGACGCAAATAAACCGGGCAGTGCGCTGTTCCGGAGGAACTCGGCGCAAGTCATCCAGTAGTTTGGCGATATTGGCGCGATCCTCCGCATTGGAACCCGCATAGCGGGCGGAATACAGACCGGGTGCGCCATTGAGCGCATCGACTGCCAGCCCGGAGTCATCAGCTAGCGCCGGCAATCCGGTATGTACCGCGGCATTTCGCGCTTTCAGCAACGCATTCTCGATAAAAGTCAGCCCGGTTTCCGCTACGTCCGGCGCATTAAAATCGGATTGTGGCACGATTTGCAATTCCAGCCCGGCGAATGCCGCGCTGAATTCGCGAACCTTGCCGGGATTGCTGGTCGCCAGAATGATTTTAGGCATGGCTTCAACCCGCCAATCCCAATGCTTCCCGTTGTTTCGCCAGCAATTGGCTAATCCCGCCCCGTGCCAGTTCCAGCATCGCCTGCAATTCCTCCATCCGAAAGGCATGGCCCTCGGCAGTACCTTGTAATTCGATAAACGCGCCGGCATCATTCATTACCACATTCATATCGGTTTCGGCCTCGGAATCTTCAACATAATCCAGGTCCAGCACCGGTTCCCCCTGAAAAATGCCGACTGAGACCGCGGCGACTTGCCCATGTAGCGGATTCTTCTTCACCTGCTTGCGGTTCAGCAAATAGCCCACCGCATCGCTTAGAGCCACAAAGCCACCGGTAATCGCCGCAGTGCGTGTGCCGCCGTCCGCCTGAACCACGTCGCAATCCAGGGTAATGGTCCGCTCCCCAAGCGCTTCCAGATCGATGACCGCCCGCAGCGACCGGCCAATCAAGCGCTGGATTTCCAGAGTGCGTCCATCTTGCCGGCCCCGGCCAGCAATTCCCGGTCTCTTGAAAAGTTCATTTCAAACAAGGTATTATGAAAAGTAGTTTTCTGACCTTGAGTTAAGGTTTTAGCGTTTTGGCTCTATACATGACAAAAATTGTAACTCATTGATTTTAGGTTAAGCCGC
>CAIRMO010000117.1 GCA_903879705.1 uncultured Candidatus Competibacteraceae bacterium
AGGCTTTACCCTGATTGAACTGATGATTGTGGTCGCGATTATCGGTATTTTGGCCGCCATTGCATTGCCGGCGTATCAGGATTTCACCGTTCGTGCCCGTGTCACTGAAGGTTTGGTTTTGGCCGGTGATATCAAGCTGGCTGTTGGACAAAATGTCACAACCATGACTGACCTCGGTACCGCTGTCGCTACCTTTAACGCCCAAGCGGCTGGCGTGGGTGCCACAAGCAAGTATGTGCTAAGCGTCCTGGCCGATCCGGCGACGGGCATCATTACGATCACTTACAATGGGGCGAATGTCGGCCTCGCTGCCAACCAAACTATCATTATGACCCCCTACATTCGGGCGGCTGCTACTACGGCGCTGGCTGCTGCGATTGCCGCTGGTACTACCGGTACGGTCGATTGGGGTTGCAGCTCTACCACAAATCTGACCTCGGCAGCGAGAGGCGTGACCTCTGCTGTAGGAACCTTGCTCGCCAAGTTCGCCCCGAACGAATGCCGTTAATCCCCGGCTGACGTAGAAAACAAGGCCCCCGGCAACGGGGGTTTTTTGTGTCTCCACGCTTTGCAAAGAGTCTATCGCCATGACCAAATTTCGCGCCTTTATTTTCCACTTGATCGCCAGTGCTGGAATTATTCTGGCCCTGTTGGGTTTAATGCGCTGGGTTTGGTATCCCGCCCCTTATTTCGAGATCAATGGCGGCTGGATCGTGCTGCGGATTCTGGCCGGGGTGGATGTGGTGCTGGGGCCATTGCTCACTCTAATCGTGTTTAAGCCCGGCAAGCCGGGGACTGATTTTTAAGAGCCGCTGGACGTCCGGTTTCGGGCCTCCGTGCATCGCCAGATGGCTGGCACGGAAAAGCAGGCCCTACACCATGACTTAAACCAGCGGGGTCGTCGCGCATCCATGCGCTCCTTCAGGGAAAATATCAGGAGCTGAGTTTCAATGCCGGTTTCTTGAGTGGCTTCGAGGTGATCAGGTCTTGCGGGAAAGACCTGATCAAGCGATTTAATCCATCAGCCGCACTGGCGCTCCATACTGCGCGACTAACTCGTCGTTGGTGAGCAGAATCATCGGTTCCATCCGGCTTTGGGCAATCAGCAAGCGGTCAAAAGGATCTTTATGCAGCGCGGGAAGATGGACGACTGCCGCTGCGTGGCCGGCGGTGATCGGCAATTCGATGAAATCCATCTCCGGGAGTACGGCGAGGATGCATTCCGGGTCTACCTGAAAGTCAGGTCGCCCCAAGCCGCGTTTAATCGCGATTTCCCACAAGCTGGCGGCGCTGTAGTAAATCTCATGGTCTGGATTCTCCAGCAGTTGCCGGGTGGCGACCGGCAGTCGGCGACTCATGAAAATCGTCCATAGCAAGATATGGGTATCAAGCAGCAGGCGCATTAGCTGCGCCCCTCGAAGGCGTTGAGGAGGGTCTCCGGCAGTGGCGCATTGAAGTCGTCGGGAATCTGGAGTTCGCCGTCCAGTAACCCCAGCCGGCGCGGCTGACGGGCAGGCTTGATCGGGGTGAGGCGGGCGACCGGCTTGCCGGCCTTGGCAATGATGAATTCTTCACCGGACAGGGAGCGTTCGATGAGTCGGGATAGTTGGGTTTTCGCTTCATGGATGTTGATTTGCTGAATCATCAGAGGGGTCTCACTACATTTTGAACTAAACTTAGTTTGGTTTTTATCGGTCATTTCGTCAAGCGCATTCGCCGATCCACTACACTGCCCCCCAACCAAAAAAGGTCACTCCCCGCCGCGTCGGGTCACCTCTCACCGGCAACACTTCCCTCACGGATCAGGCTTGACGGTCAATTCTCGACTCATCCACTATTTTCTCTTTATTCTATAACCGGTTAATGAATCAATGCGCGGGAAGTTCTCGCCTTGGCACACCCGCTGCAGTAGCGAACCGCGAAGGGATAGAACACGCATCCTCCAATCTCCCAACCCCTAACCGGGTTTTTCAATCAGCACTACGGAGTTATCCCATGAAGAAGTTGCAGAAAGGCTTTACCCTGATTGAACTGATGATTGTGGTCGCGATTATCGGTATTTTGGCCGCCATTGCATTGCCGGCGTATCAGGATTTCACCGTTCGTGCCCGTGTCACTGAAGGTTTGGTTTTGGCCGGTGATATCAAGCTGGC
>CAIRMO010000118.1 GCA_903879705.1 uncultured Candidatus Competibacteraceae bacterium
AGAAAACACAAACAAATTTAAAATCAATATGTTGAATTTAAGGAGGAGTGATTTTATTGGTCGATCCGAGTTTCTCTCGATCCTTATATGCCAATATAAATCAATGTCTTATGAATACCGGGAACTCCCAAAGAGCCTTCTAATACCCATCGGCATACCCCTCAAGATAACACACCCATCAAAACCGCAGGGCTTTACAGCGGGCGCCTAGGCGAGAATAGCGGCGTCTGGCGAAGCAATGGCCGGTCTGGAGCGAGCGCGTGGAGCCCCAGCGTCAGCAGGACGGTTTGTTCGTTCTGGCTGACCTCCTCCAGCGCCTGGCGCGCCCACGGCTCCAGCAATACCTCATTCGATAGCAACGGATTCTTTAGCAACCGCCGCAGCCACGGCTCGCGCATATCCTGCCGTTCGGTGTCGAGCGGCAGGATGTTGGCCAGTTCTGCCGTGTTCGGGGTCCGCATCTCGATCATCGCTCCGACGGCCAGTACCACCTTGTTCACCACCGTCTTGCGCAAATCCGGCAGCACTGTGTTTAGCCCCCGCCTCACTTCCTCTGCCAATTGTCGTACGGTTCCCATAATCATCCCCCTTACCCGACATCCAGCGCGAAGCGCTGGCTACCGCCAGTTGGGCGGGAAGTAACGCCTGTGGAGAGGAAGGCACTGGCCGGAGTCGCAAGACCCCGGTGAAACCGGCCTCGTTGAAACAGGAAGTTAGCCGTGAAATAAAATATCATGATCGATGCAACAGCGATTTTTTATCAACCGGGTGTAGCACAAGCAAGATGCCCGTTCTACATCACAGCAAGCGAAAGTCCGATCAATTCAATAAAGGACGTAGCCAATGGCGCTCTGGAACCTGGATTACTGGCGCAACCTGCGCGAAGCGTTGCTGAATCCACGGCTTGATTCGGCTAAACTGGATGAAGCCTTGCGGGCGGCACGGAACAAGCAATCTTTGCCGGTGCTGTGGCTGATTGGCAAAGCCCAAGCCGGAAAAACCTCGATCATTCGCACCCTGACCGGAAGTAAAACCGCCGAGATCGGCAACGGCTTCCAGCCCTGCACCCGCACCGCCCGGTTTTACGACTTTCCCGCCGAAGCGCCGGTGGTGCGGTTTCTCGATACCCAAGGGCTGGGCGAAGTCGCTTACGATCCCACCAAGGATATTCATTACTGTGAAGCACAGGCGCACCTGGTGCTGGCGGTGGTGAAAGCGACCGACATTCGCCAGGACGCGGTGTTCACGGTATTGCACCAAGTCCGCAAGCGCCATGCTGAATGGCCGGTGTTGATTGCCCAAACCGGGCTACATGAAGCCTATCCAGCCGATGCCGACCATCTCCAGCCTTATCCCTACCACCAGCAACCCTTGTCGCCCCAGGTTCCGGGTGATTTGAGCCGGGCGCTGACTGCACAACGGGAACGGCTGGGAATACTGCCCGGTTCGGCCCCGGTGCTATGGGTTGCCGTGGATCTGACCTTGCCGGAAGATGGTTGGAATCCGGTGAATTATGGTCTGGAGGCGCTATGGGCGGCGATCAGCGCGGCTTCGACACTGGGCTTGCAGGCATTATTGCAAGGCGATCCCGGAGTGCGTGACGCTTACGCCCGCGCCGCGCATCCGCACATCGTCGGCTATGCCCTGATTGCAGGAGGCATTGGCGCGATGCCGCTGGTTGATCTGGTCGGCGTGCCGGTGGTGCAGGCCAAGCTGCTACACAGCCTGGCCACCCTGTATGGACAGAGTTGGGATCGGCGGACGGTTACCGAGTTTCTCGGCCTGCTCGGCACCGGCATTGGGATCGGCTATGTGGCGCGCTTGCTGGGCCGGGAAGCGATCAAACTGATTCCCGGCTGGGGGCAGACGGTCGGGGCGATGTGGGGCGCAACCGCCAGCAGTGTCACTACCTACGCCCTCGGCCAGTCGGCGGCCTACTACTTCGTCCGACTTAAACAGGGCGGTCCGGCCGACCCGGCGGCGCTGCGCCGGATTTACGCCGAGGCGCTGACCACCGGCGCGGATTTGCTGAAAACGCCACCAGGAGAATCACAACCATGACAATACGCACGAGGAAAACACCATGTATGACAACACGCACGAGGAAAACACCCTGTTGGGTATCGATACAAAGAAACGGGTTCTGCCGGCGGTGATGGCCGGCCTTCTGGCCCTGAATGCCGCTAGCGCCCTGGCGGCAGAGTCCAGGACCGCGCCACCCCCTCTGGTGATCGTGGCCGGCAACGTCTGGGACGGGCTGGCAGACAAGGCTCTGGGGCCGATGGAAATCCTGGTCAGGGACGGCAAGATCGCCGCTATGGGCAAGACCGTGGAACACCCGGCGGATGCCAAGGTGGTGGAACTCCCTGATCACACGGTGACCCCGGGGTTCATTGACACCCATGTCCACATCACTTTGCGCCCGCAGTACGAGGACGCGCTGTGGAATCTGTCGCCGGCCTACAAGGCGCTGCTGGGTGTTGAAGCCCTCGGCATCCTGCTGAACAACGGCTTCACCACGGTGCGCGATGTCTGCGACACGGATATGCACGGCTACACCACCATGGACCTCAAGCGCGGGGTGGAACAGGGTCTGATCGTCGGCCCCCGGTTGCTCGTCGCCCCGCACCTGATCTCCACCCGTGGCGGCCATGCCGACGGCACCCCGTTACTGTCGGCGGACAACCTGCCTTGGCAGAACAATCTGGCCGATGGGGTTGACGCGATCCGTCAGGTGGTGCGTCAGGAAGCCAGCCGTGGCGCAGATTGGATCAAGTTCGGTGGCACCGGCGGATTCTCCAGTCCAGCCGACGACCCCGCTCAGGTACCGTATAGCCAGGAAGAAATGAACGTGCTGGTGTCCACCGCCCGTGACCTGGGGTTATCGGTCAGTCCGCACGCCTACGGTGATGAGGGGATCCGCCGTGCAGTGCAGGCCGGGGTCAGGGCCATTGAACACGGCAACATGGCCTCTGTAGACACCTTGAAGTTGATGGAGCAGAAGGGCATCTACCTGGTTCCGACGCAAATGGCGGTCGTGCGCAATGCCCGCAACGCCGACAACGATGCCTTCTGGACCGAGGGCAAGCCGGCCTATGTTCGCGCCAAATATCGCAAGTACAGCCGGGACATCATGGAGAGCGCCAAGAACCTGGCGCAAAGCAAGGTCAAGATCGCTTTTGGCACCGATCTGGGGACCAATCCCTTCGTGAACAATAATGGCGCCCAGGAATTCAGCGAGCTGGTGACCAATGGCGTCACCCCGCTGCGGGCGTTAAAGGCAGGTACCAGCGTCGCGGCCGAGATGCTGCATCAGCAAAACCTGGGGGTGCTGGCCGTGGGCAAGGCGGCGGACCTCGTCGCCATGCCCGGCGATCCCCTGCGCGATATTCAGGCAACCGAGCATGTCGATTTCGTCATGAAGGGCGGGGTGATTTACAAGTCGAATCCACCGCATTCCAACTGATAACGCGAGGGCGGGTCAAAACCACCGGACTCGCACACGCAACCAACCCGAACATTGAGAGGAAACCTGTAATGCGAAACTCCAGACTCACCCGTGGTCACCTGATGATACCGGTCCTGGCGCTCGGCTTGATGGCGCCACTCGTCCATGCTGCGCCCCCGGTCGAAAACGCGGACGTGCCCGCAATCTCGCCAGCAGTCGCCTATGTATCCGTCGCAACCGGAAAGCTGCATGCCGTCACCGTGACCCAGGCCGACCTGAACTACATGGGATCGGTAACGATCGACGCTGACCTTTTGGATGCGGCGGGGCTGAAGCCGCACATGATGGTCCAGATCACCAACCAGGCGAATGGCGCATTCTGGGAAACTTATATCATCGAGGGCAAGCGGGGCAGCGGGATTATCAGCCTGAATGGCTCCCCGGCCCGGCATTTTCAGCCCGGTGACAAGGCCTTTATCGTCTCCCATGCCCTGGTGGAGCCATCCCGGTTGAAGGATCACTGGATGCGCGTAGTGTTTGTAGACGGCAAAAACAAGGTCACTGAAATCCAGAAGCAGAGTCACGACGGTAATGTGACACTGCGCTTAAAGGACTAATGCGTTCGGGCGGGTCAGAGCGAAGTGAGGCGCTGACCGCCCGTGCGGATTTGCTGAAAACGCCACCGGAAGAACCGCAACCATGACCACGATCTTCACCCGGCTCGACCGCTGGCGACTGGCGGCGTTGTTACTCTGGGCGTTGCCGGTAGTGGCGTTGTTGCCGCTGGGCGGGTTCTGGTTGTGGCAGACCAAGGCGCTGTCCTGGTGGCTGCTGGCGATGGTGGTCTGTAGCGCCACCGGCTACGGGTTGCAATACGTTTTACTGCACCGGGAGCGGCGATTACTGGCGGAAGCGGCGACCGGTCCCGATTCACACTGGCCGGCGGAAGCGGATGCCGCTTGGGCGGCGGTTGAACAACAGGCTGAAGCCGTCAAGCCGGAGGATTGGCCGTTGAGTGAGGGCAGCCGATTGTGGACGCTCGGTCAGCAGACGTTGGAAACCGTCGCCCAGCATTACCACCCGAAAGTGGATCGACCGCTGCTGGAACTGACGGTGCCACATACCTTGTTGATCATCGAACGGGCTAGCCGTGATTTGCGAACCACGATTACTACCCAGATTCCATTCAGCCATCGGCTGATGATCGGCGATCTGGTACGGGTGTGGCGGTGGAAAGCGACTGCCGACCGGCTGCTGAACGTCTATCGGGCCGGGCGGCTGGTCTTTAATCCCGCTGATGCGCTGCTGAGCGAAGCCTGGGGGCATTTGCGCGGTCAGGCATATGGCGCGGCCTGGACCGAAACGCATCTCTGGCTGTTGCGCGAATATGTCCGCAAGGTGGGTTACTACGCGATTCAACTGTACAGCGGCCGATTGACCTTGACTGAGGGCGGGTCCGTTGAATCGACGCCCGATAGGCCCTCACCGACGCCCAATGAACCCTTGCGGATTCTGGTGCTGGGCCGGGCCAATGCCGGTAAGTCAAGCCTGATTAATGCCCTGTTTGGCCGGCTGACCGCCGCAACCGATGTGTTGCCGGATACCACGACCGGCTTGACCCCTTACCGGCTGGAGCGCGAAGGACTGACTGCCGCTCTGATTTTCGACACACCGGGCTATGACACCCCGCTGTTGAATGAAAAGGCGTTGTTAAAAATCGCCCTGGGGGCGGATTTGCTGCTCTGGGTATGCGCCGCCCATCGTGCCGACCGACAACTGGAGCGGCAACGGCTGGACTCGTTACGAGCGGCGTTCGCGGCCCGTCCGGATCACCGCCCGCCCCCCATCGTGGTGGTAGTCAGCCATATTGATCAGGTACGCCCGCAGCGGGAATGGCAACCGCCCTATGATCTGTTAAATCCCCAGCGAACCAAGGCAGTGACGATTCGGGCGGCGGTGGAGGCGGTGGCGGCTGATTTGGCGGTTCCCGCCGGGGACGCGATTCCGGTGTGCCTGGCGGAGGGGCGGATTTATAACGTGGCCGATGTGTTGTGGGCGGCGCTGCTCGACCGGCAGAACGAGGCGAATCGGGTGCGGTTCCTGCGCTGTCTGGAACAGCGCAAGCAACAGGAAAACTGGCCCCTGCTCCGCGAGCAATTGGCCAATGCCGGGCGCTTTCTGTGGGGCCGCCTGTAATGAACAACGCCGTCACTCGATTGATCTGGTGGAACGGCTGGGCCGGGATTTGCAGCGGATTGTCCAAAAACGCTTCATTCACACGGCGCTGAAACTGGCGAAAGGCCCGGCGCGACTGGCCGGCGTTGGGGAATTGCACCGGTTTCTGGACACGGGATTCCGCGCCTTTCAGCACTTGGATACCGAGGCCGGAACCTTCGTGACCACCATCACCGAACGCGAACGCGCCCTTCTGGAACAGATGCAATCGGGTCATCCGCACCCGCTGCAACCGAAAGACCCGGCGGGTGGTTACTCCGAGCCAGCCGCCAGTGGAAACAGATCATCCAGTTGTCGGTGAATTTCCTGTTCCATCCGCTGTTTCAGCGGCACCAGCAGAAATCCCAGCCGGACGCTAATCCGCAACCAGCCTGGTTTCAGATCAATCTGGCCGCTGACCCCGGAGCGTTCAAAGTGCAGGGAGTCGTCTTGCCAGTGGTGGCTGATGTCGTAACGCTCCGCCAGTTGCGCCGCCAGAGTTTCGGCAGCGTGCCGGGACTGGTCGAGAGTCAGGTCGTGATCACGCTGCACGACTATGTGGGACATTTTTGCTGCCTCAGCGCCTTTTAAGGCGGTAACTCCGGTAGCCGCGGATCGTAGCCGGTGCCAACGACATCCAGATGATCCGAGCCAGCCAGTACGCCTCGCTCATTTCAAACACTCCCCTGGATTTCAAGGAGGGCACTGTTCAAGCGGGATTATGCGACTTTAGCGCCAATCTTCGCCTTGGTAAGGGGCAGGATGCAGCGGCGGCGGCGGCGTATAGTTCTTGTTCTCATCCCAGAGCCGGTTGCTACGCGGCGGTCGGGTGTTGCCGCCACAATCGATCACGCCCTGCCGGCACAGCGTCTCGCGCCAGGCGTACTTGAGGAGGAATTTTGCGAAGGGCTGCCGCTCCGCTTCAAACTCGACCTTGCGCGACGGCGACCATTCGCTCTCGCCGTAACCGGTGCCAGGTGCGGATTGCATTCGCGGCGCAGCGCCGGCCGATGGCGCGGCGGATTCAGCTGATGACGGCGGACGCCGTAACCCGCGTTGATCGCTGTAACCAGGACCGTCCTGACTCCAGGATTGCTGTGGCGTGTTCTCCCGGAACGCCGCCACTGCGATCACCCCCATCGCTGAATAATCGCCCCAGGCCCCGGCGTAGGAATCACCCTCATCGGTGAAATAGAAGCGGTTGACCCGGTCCTTGCCGGTGCGCCAGCCTTCATAACTTTCCTGCTGATTCGGCCCCAACACATACATTCGCTCGCTGGAGCTGAGATTGGAGCGGTCGCCGCTGATGATGTTGCGCCCGTCCACCGCGATTACAACACCGATGCGCTCATTGCCGCGGTTACGAACCTGCACTGAATAATTGCGGCCACGGGTCGCTTCCACATAAGCCTTGTGGAGCTGTCCCCCGCCTTCGCCCCGTACCGGGTATTCCTGCAAGGTCCGGCCTCGGTCATCCACCACATTCACTTCCAGAGTGCCAGTGTTGTAGCGCTGCGCCCAGACTGCCCCCGGGCCAAGCAGCATCAGCGCCGCTATCAAGCCCGCCTGCCATTGGTTTGTCATTCCCGTTGCCTCTTGATGGGTCATTCAATGATCCGCGATGGGTTGGCATTCGCGGCTTTAATCATGCGACTCAGCCTATGAGTAGCCGGCTGAATCCCTACTGAATCCCTGCTCGTGGTTGAATGCCGCCGGAATGCGCCGTGGATTCAGGGCAGATTCATGGTAAACCCGATAGCCTTCAGGCTCATTCCATTGCCAGCAGAATTTCCTAGTCATGTCTGACAGCTTACAGCGATTGTGGCGATCGATAGCGGTAGCGCTGGCCGGTTTGCTGGTCGCCGCCGGTGCCGTGGCGCAGTCCGGGCGGCAACCCCGGGAAGGCGATTATGCGCCGCCGCCCCGGCAATTCGCCGATCCTGACCGGGCCGCCAATGCTGCGCGTGAAGCCACCGGTGGCCGGGTGCTGGGCGTGCAGGGCGCTGATCAGGACGGTCAGCCCGGTTACCGGGTGCGCATCCTGGAGCAGAATGGCCGGGTGCGCAGTCTGCATTTTGACCCCGCCAGCGGCAAAGTGCGGGATTAACAGCATCGTTTTCCGACCGGACTTCCGACCATGCGTATTTTGATTATTGAAGATGAAGCCCCGTTACGCGAACAGGTGATCGCCCAGTTGCGCGAGCAGGGTTATGCGGTGGATGCCGCCGCCGATGGCCGCACCGGCCTGTATCTCGGCCAGGAATACCCGCTGGATGCCGCCATCGTCGATCTCGGTCTGCCAGACGTGCCGGGCATCGAGGTGATTCGGCGCTGGCGGGCGGCGGGTCGCCAGTTTCCGATTCTGATTCTGACTGCCCGGGGCCGCTGGCAGGACAAGGTCGAAGGGCTGGAGGCGGGGGCCGATGATTATCTGGTCAAGCCGTTTCATACCGAGGAGTTGCTGGCGCGGTTGCGGGCGCTGATTCGCCGCACCGGCGGCTGGACCCAGGCAGTGCTGGTCTGTGGCCCCATTGCGCTGGACACCGGTTCGCAACAGGTCACTCTCGCCGGTCAGCGGGTGGAGCTGACTGCTTATGAATACAAGCTGCTGAACTATCTGATGTTGCGGGCCGGCACGGTGATTTCCAAGACCGAACTGACCGAGCATCTCTATCAGGAAGACGAGGATCGGGACAGCAACGTGCTGGAGGTGCTGATTGGCCGGTTGCGCCGCAAACTCGATCCTGACCGGACCCTCAATCCTATTGAGACTCTGCGTGGGCGCGGCTACCGGATTGGTCTGGAGCGTTCCGCGAGCTGAGCTTCCCGTGGGTTCCCTGAACCGTCGCCTGCTGATCGCCGCCAGCGTGGTGCTGGCCGCCTTTCTCGGCCTGACCGGCCTGACCCTGGATCGGGCGTTCCGCGACAGCGCGGTGGAGGCAGTGCAAGACCGGTTACAAGCCCAGGTCTATATGCTGTTGGGCGCGGTCGATGTGGACGCCCTCAACCGCCTGACCTTGCCGCAGGCGTTGCCCGAAGCCCGGTTTTCCCTCCCTGATTCCGGCCTGTACGCCGATGTGATGGATAGCCAGGGCAATATCGTTTGGCATTCGCCGTCGTTGCTGGGACTGGCGCTGCCGTTTTTCCCCGCGATCCGCAATCCCAGCGATACCCAGTTTGCGGCGCTGGCGTCTGCTGACGCTACCCCGCTGTTCATGCTGGCGTTTACGGTTCATTGGGAAATCACCGCCAATCAGTACCAGCTTTACACCTTCCGGGTGGCCGAAACCCAGGCTGATTTCCGCCATCAGATCTGGAGTTTTCGGCGCAGTCTGTGGGGTTGGCTACTGGCGGTCAGCGCGGTATTGCTGGCGGCGCAGGGCCTGATCCTGCGCTGGAGCCTGAAACCCTTGCGACGGGTTGCGGCTGAAGTGACCGATATTGAAGCGGGCCGCCGCACCGAACTCGGTCATGACTATCCCGAAGAACTGCAACCGCTGACCGCTAATCTGAATGCGCTGCTCCGCCAGAGCCATGCCCATCTGGAGCGCTACCGGAATGCGCTGGGCGATCTGGCGCACAGTCTGAAAACGCCGCTGGCGGTGCTGCGCGGTGAGTTGGATCGCCACCCCCCGCCGGAAGAATTGCGCCAGACTCTGGCCGATCAGGTGGAACGGATGAACCGGACCGTGGACTATCAGTTGCAGCGGGCCGCGGCGGCTGGACGCATTGCCCTGAGCGCCCCGCTGCCGGTCGCGCCCATCGCTCGCAAGATTCTCGATTCACTGGCCAAGGTTTACGCCGATCGTGCGCTGCAACTGCATTGTGAGGTGGTGCCGGGAACGGTGTTTTATGGCGATGAGGGCGATCTGCTGGAAATTCTCGGTAATCTGGCCGACAACGCCTGCAAATGGAGTCGGCGGCAGGTTGTGGTGCGCGCCTATCCTGCCGCGCATGGCGGGCGAGCCGAGTTGGTGGTGGAAGTCGAGGACGATGGCCCCGGTATTCTCGCCGAGCAAGCGCCGTTGCTGCTGAATCGCGGTCAGCGGGCCGATCCGGCGGTGGCGGGTCATGGTATCGGTCTGGCGGTGGTGCGGGATCTGGTCGAGGAGGTTTACTACGGTCGGTTGGACATCAGCCGGAGTGAATTGGGCGGGGCGCTGGTGCGGGCACGACTGCGGTTTCAGGCTGGCGGGGGCTGAAATTCCTCCTCTAAATTTTCCCCCGCCTCTAAATTTTTCTGTGATCCGACCCTCAAGCTCAATGCCATTAAGTTAAGGATTCAGGACGTTGGGTTGTCTACTTTTTCCGTCATACTCGCGAAAGCGGGTATCCCGTTTTTTCAGCGAATGACTGGATTCCCGCATCCGCGGGAATGACGGAAAACAAAGTTTGGGCGTTATGGGTCAGGCATCACTCCCTTAACTTAATGGCACTGTGATCCAGCCCTCAAGCCGGGAAATACACGATGCTTGAACCGTTCGCCTCCCTACCCAGCTACTGCGGTTTCTGCGGATAGTCTTGTAGCCACGGGCTGATGCTGATGAAACCCGCCAGAATCCGCCACACTTGCCAACCGCCGTTGATCTCAAAATAAGGGGCGGGATACCAGACCCAGTGCATTAAACCCAACAGGGCCAGAATAATCCCAGCATTGGCGATCAAGTGCAAAATAAAGGCGCGAAAACGGGTAACGGCGTACAGGCTCCTTCTTTGCGATAGACCTAAAAAACCGCCCCTTTTAGAGCGGTTTCTATTCACGGTATGGTTGGGTTGCATTCGCAATCCAACCTACCCGGCTACGCTGCTCATTCAGAAACCCAAGGCAAAGAGGAGTGCAGTTTTCACCTGATTCATGTGCTGATCGCTCAAGGCGGCGATGAACGACCCGACCTTGGTCTTGGCCACGGTTTGCACATGATCGAGGTTAACGGCGCAGACTTTTGGCATACCCTCTTCCGGGGTCAGAATGACTTCGCTAGGGATATGGCGGATTGTGGAAGTAATAGGGGCAATCGTTACTTCGCCCAATACATCCAAAATGGAGTCCCGCGTCAGGATCAGCACCGGGCGTTTTTTATACGGCGTTTTGAAGGTATACCAGCGAATTTCACCGCGTTGCATCAGTCGATCCAGGTCTGTTCGTCTTCAAAATCGCTGAATTCACCTGAACTGACGGGTTGCCGGAGATAACCTTCCCGGTGTTGTTGTTCCAACGCTTGTACTTCGAGTTTCGCTAAAGCCGCCCGCAAAGCGTCTCGCGTAAAGGCCGAGCGAGATTGCCGATGCTGACCGGCGACTCGATCCACCGCCGTGACCAGATCATCCTCCAGGGTGAGTTGAACGGTCCTCATGATCGGATACCCCTCTGCATAGTAATAAGGCCATTGATGATAATGCGGATAGCGATTCAATGGCAAAGGCACGGAAGCGGGTCATGGCGATAGACTTCCCTGCAAAATGGGAGACATAAAAAACCGCCCTTTTAGAGCGGTTTCTATTCTGCGGTATGGTTTTGGGTCGCATTCGCAACCCAACCCATGAAGTTTTTTTGCGGGCGGGTTTCAATGCGCCTGTAGCCAATCGGCAAATTCGACCATGGTCAAGATGGGGATGTGAAACTGCTCCTTGACCGCCTGAATGTCGCCGTCGCCACTAACCAGCGCGTCGGCCTTGGCAACTGCAGCAAGCACCAGAAAGAGGAGGTCATCAGGGTCACGAATGTTTGGCAGATCCCCCGGCGTGGTGTCTATCTTCACCGTTTCCACATGAGGCAGAAATTCTGCCAGCAGTGTCCCCTGCTCGTTGTGGCTCAGCTTGAACTTGGGATAGCGCAGGACCCGCAGGAGTTCGCTAACGGTGTCGTGACTGGCTAAAGCGATGAAGCGCTGGGCCTGCCAGGCCTCCCGCAGCCAGGCAAACCGACCCCGCGAGAAGATTAAGGCTGAGACCAGACAGTTGGTGTCGAGGACGACGCGGGGGACTGTCATGCGCGCTTTCTGGCCCAAGCGATGGCGTCGCTCACCTCATCGTGCGTGATGCCCAGTTCCTCCAGCTTCGCCCGTACCGCATCCGCCTGCTGAAGGCGAACCGGGGTCAGGACGATCTTCCCGTTCTGAACGGTGACGTCGTAGTAATCAGCCTGATCGACCATCTGGATGATGGCCTTGGGCAAGGTGACTTGGTTCTTGCTCGTGCGCTTGGCCAGCATGGCAGTCTCCGAAAGTAATGAAGTAAGGAATTCAATTCTAGCTTGTTTCTGAGTCCATTCAACCCATCATCAACGGCAACGCTACGGCTGTGGGTCATGGCGATAGACTTCCCTGCAAAAATGGGAGACACAAAAAAACCGCCCCTTTTAGAGCGGTTTCTATTCACGGTATGCTTGGGTTGCATTCGCTCTAACCTAAGCGGCTACCCCGCCTCCGGGTCGAAGCGTTCAAGTTGAAGATCCTTGACTGCGCTAAAATGTTTGGTATTTGCCGTGAGTATGGTCAGTTGATGTTCCAACCCAGTGGCGGCGATCAGTGCGTCACCCAACTGTATGCCATGAGAGAGCGCCAGTGTCTCCATTAGAATGATGGCGCGTTCAGTGATTGCGGGCGTGAGCGGTAGCCGCTCGGCTTGCCTCATCGCAAGACTCTTTTGCAAGGCCAGCAGTTCGCTTCGATTACGCATTCCCTGCACTAATTCCAGGTAGGTTACCGCTGAAAGGATCAGTTTGGGGAGCTGATCGAGTCGTTGCGTAGCCTTGGGGTAACCGCGCAGATGCCAAATCAGCACGTCCGTATCGACCAGCATGATTCAGTCCTCGTTGTGCGAACCGTCGCGCTGGTAGCGAGGAGCGCGCAAGCGCCGCACGAACGCGGCGACATCGGTAGTCTCGTGATAATCTCGCCAGATGCCAAAAGCGGGATCGTCAGTTGTGAAAGAGAGTGCTTCCTTGGCGGGTTCCGAAAACTCCATTTCGATGTGTACGGTCACGGTTTGCCCCGGTCGCACTTGGAGACGCTTCGCCCACTCCGGCGGCAAGTCGCTTGCCTTCAGATGTTCGATGACCAACATGCTCATAATTTGATACCTGCCCGCATAGTGATGAGTCCATTGATGATAATGCAGATAGCGATTCAATGGCAAAGGTGCGGAAGCGGGTCATGGCGATAGACTTCTCTGCAAAAGTGAGAGACACAAAAAACCGCCACCAATGGAGCGGTTTCTATTCACGGATGGTTGGGTTGCATTCGCAATCCAACCTACCCGGCTGCCAGATGGCGGCTTTCAATGTTTCGGCGTTCATTACAGAGGGTTGCATACCGTATGGAGTTGGCGAATAATCTGGACTTTAAAGTAAACTAGGAACAGAACCATGTTGCAACTCAATATCCACAAAGCTAAAACCCATTTATCGCGTTACCTGCCGGCGTTGGAACACGGCGAAACCATCATCTTATGCAAGCGCAATGTTCCCATCGCTGAAATTCGCCCATTGCCGAAAACACCCACCCAGCCGCGACCGCTGGGGTTAGCCGCTGACCGGGGTGTTGAATTGCTCCCGGAATTTTTCGAACCGCTGCCCGTCGAGTTGTTAGCCGCCTTTAATGGAGCCGTCGATTGAATATTCTGCTGGATACTTGCACGTTTCTGTGGATCGTGCGCGACTCACCACAACTGTCCGCTACCGCCCGTACCCTATTCAGCGATCCCCATCACACGGTCTACCTGAGCGCGGTTTCCGTCTGGGAGATTGCGGTTAAACATGGATTAGGCCGACTGCCGCTTGCTGAATCGCCACATCACTACATTCCCCACGAACGGGCTAAACACGGGATTGCGGCCCTTGATCTCACCGAAGCCGCGGTGTTGGAAATCCGGCGCTTACCGCCCCACCATCAATATCCTTTTGACCAGATGCTGATTTGCCAGGCGATTGCCTATAGCTTGACGCTGTTAACGCCCGACGGTCAAATCCAGGCGTATCCCGTGCGTATCGCCTAGTGATAAAAGCATACTAAAGACACTTGGTTAGTTTTTGATGCAAATCATATCAGTTGCCAGCCCTGACGGTTTCAGGTGAGCAGCGCGGGCAAGGCATTTCGAGATTAGTCCTTTATAATGCACGCGCTGATGGACTATGCTTGACGTTAAATCCGCGTGGAGCGATGGCGATGAGTAACCGGTTGAGCATTATCCTGCCCGCCCACAATGAGGCGGCCAATTTACGTTCATTACTGGTAAAACTGATGGCGCAGTTTCCTGATGCCGAGATCGTCGTTGTGAATGACGGTTCAAGTGATGAAACGGTCGAGGTGTGCCAGTCTTTTGGTGTTCGGATAGTGTCGCATCCTTAATAGCCTGGGCAACGGGGCGGCAGTGAAGGCCGGGGCGCGGGTTGCCCAGGGTGAGACGCTGGTGTTCATGGATGCCGATGGGCAACATGATCCGGCGGATATTCCCCGGTTGTTGGCGAAGCTGAAGGAGGGCTATGCAATGGCCGTTGGAGCGCGGCAAGATCATTCACAGGCGTCGTGGGGGCGTGGCATCGCGAACCGGATTTATAACCGCATGTCCAGTTGGATGGCGAATCATCGAGTGCTGGATCTGACTTCGGGGTTTCGTGCAGTGCGGGCGGATCGATTTCGGGAGTTTCTGTATCTGCTGCCGAATGGGTTTTCTTATCCAACCACGATTACGATGGCCTTTTTTCGCAGTGGTTATCCGGTCGCGTATGTGCCAATCATTGCTGGGCGGCGAGAGGGGAAGAGCCATATTCAGCCGTTGCAGGATGGGTTGCGGTTTCTGTTGATTATCTTTAAGATTGGGACGCTGTATTCACCACTCAAGCTGTTTTTTCCGATCAGCTTGGGATTTTTTCTGATGGGGTTGTGGTATTACGCCCATACGTTTATGACCCAAGGACGGTTTACTAATATGGGCGTGGTGCTGTTTGTGACGGCGGCCTTGATATTCCTAATGGGATTGATTTCCGAGTAGATTACCAGTCTGTTTTATCAGAAAACAGGCGATGATGTGAGGAAGGAGAGGTAAAAATAAGGTGATGTTAAAAACTTTCTCCTCTAAGTTTTCCTGTGATAAGAATGATGAAGCGGACAAACACAATTAGCATCCTTTGGCAAGATCAAAGGGTTTGATGAAGCCAACGATCTAGTTTTACGCCGCGAACCCTCGTCATCATAGGGAAATTTAGAGCAAGAAAAATAGGCGAAAGCCAAGATGAAAATTGCCAGGTTTTTAAGTTTTAATTGTGGAAGGTTTTTTGGATGTCTAGATTGCGTGTAGGCTTTATTACTACTTCATTCCCTCTCTGGCTTGGCTCAACTAGTGGGCCTTTTGTGGCGCAATTAGTCCAGCAATTGGCTCAACACGTTCATGTGACTGTCCTCACCCCCTGTACTAATCGGTTAGTTGAATCCGTAGATTCAGGTTTTAAAATCCACTGTTTTCGCTATGCGCCGCGTCGATGGCAGATTTTGGCGCACCTGCCGGGCGGCATCCCTGCTGCGTTACGCAATTATCCCATGTCCTGGTTGTTGCTTCCCGGATTTCTGCTGGCGTTGTTTATAGCGATTTGGCGCTTGTCTTGCCAAGTTGATGTTCTTCATGCTAACTGGTCAGTGACTGGGGTATTAGCAGGGTTAGTGGGGTTTTTCTCAGGAACGCCAGTGATAACAACTTTGCGTGGCGAGGATTTTAATCGTGCTCGAAAGTCACTTTTATTTCGGTATTTTTTAAAATTTTGTCTACATTTAAGTTGGAAAATTTCAGTAGTTAATGAAGCAATCTACTATGATTTAAAATCTCAGTATCCTGCTTTTTCAGGAAAAATTTTTTTTCTGCCGAATGGTGTAAATGAAGTTTTTAATCGAATACCTTTAATGAAATCGGCAGAAAGCAATTCTCAAGTTACTTTGCTGTATGTTGGAAGTTTAATATCCCGTAAAGGTGTTGATGTTTTGATTAATTCATGCGCAGTGATTAATAAAAAAATATCATGGATTCTAAATATCATAGGCGATGGTCCAGAGCACGAGTATTTAAAAAAGATCATCAATAGCTTACAGTTAGAAAATAAAATTAATTTTTTAGGAAGTGTTTCACCAGATGTAGTGCCCGATTTTTTAAATTCCATAGATATATATTGATTTTACCTAGTTATTTGGAAGGACGTCCTAATGTAGTGTTGGAGGGAATGGCAGCTGGGCGGGTAGTAGTTGCTAGCGATATTCCAGGTGTTCGGGAATTGATCCGTCATGGTGAAAATGGCCTGCTGTTCAAGGCTGGTGATTCTGTAGAGTTGGCGAGGGTTTTGGATGGGGTGCTTGAGGATAGTGACCGCCGGCGCCGGCTGGGTGCGGCAGCTCGTCAATGGGTTATCGAACAGAATTTGACATGGCCGGCTGCGGCTCGCCGTTATATAGAATTGTATCGTGAAACATTGGCGAGCCGTGAACCGAATAGGAGTTGAACGCTAATGTGCGGTCTGGCTTTTTTGTATCAGCCTGAGCTTGATCCGGTCGATGCCCGCAGCCGGGTGGAGTCCGCGCTGTTCAGGTTGCGTCATCGGGGTCCGGATGAAGAAGGATTAATGGCAGCGGGTGAGGCGGTGCTAGGGCATCGTCGGCTGTCGATTATCGATTTGAGTGGCAGTCATCAGCCGTTGGCGGACCTGTCGGGCCGGCATTGGCTGGTGTTCAATGGCGAGATTTACAACTATATCGAGATTCGGGATCGCTGGTTGCAGGATTGGCCGTTTCGGAATCAGGGTGATACCGAGGTGTTGTTGGCAGCGTTGGTGACACAGGGCGTTGCCGCTTTGCAGGGAATGGAGGGGATGTGGGCGTTTGCCTGGTGGGATACCGAGGCAAAACGGTTGGTGCTGGGCCGGGATCGGATGGGCAAAAAGCCGCTGTATTTCCGGGTGTTGCCGGGAGGAATTGCCTGCGCTTCGGAGTTGCCGGCATTGCGGGCGCTGGATGCGGGAGCGTGGTCAGAGGATGTTGACAGTACGGCGGATTACCTGCGCTATGGGTATCCATTACCGGGCTTTACCGCGTATCAGGAGGTGCGGGAGGTATTGCCGGGGCATGTGTTGACTTGGAGCGCGGCGGCGGGTGTACGGCAGGAGCCGTATTGGCGATTGGAACTGGGGACTTTTACCGGGGGACCAGCGCAGGCGCGGATCCAGTTACGAGAGGCGTTAATCCGGGCGGTGGAGCGGCGGTTGGTGGCGGATGTCGAGGTAGGGGCGTTTTTGTCAGGTGGAGTGGATTCCTCGCTAGTGGCGGGGATCGTGCGCCGGGAGCTGGGACGGCCGCTGAAGACGTTTACCATTGGATTTCGGGAGAAGGCGTTTGATGAACGGGTATTCGCCCAGTTAGCGGCGGATGCGTTTGGTGCCGAGCATGAGGCAGAGGTGCTGGAGAATTGGAATGAGGCGGATCTGGAGCAGCTGATCAATCAGCATGTGGGTCAGCCCTTTGCGGATGCGTCGTTGTTGCCAACAACCTTGGTGTCGCAGGTGGCTGCGCGGCAGGTGAAGGTGGTATTGTCCGGGGATGGCGGGGATGAGTTGTTCAGCGGCTATCAGCGCTATCAGGCGCGGGCGCTGTTGCGCTGGTATACGCGCCTGCCGGGGAAGATGCGTATGGGGGTGGAGCGTCTGGTGCGGGCGTTGCCGGAACCGATGGCGCATCATAGCCGCAGTGTACTCAAGAAGGCGCATTTGTTTGTGGATGTAGCGGCCCGGCAGGCGGCGGAGATGCCGTATGTCGCGCCACTGATGTTTAGTCCCGATCAGTTGTGGGCATTGGCTCCGGATTTGGCAGGACGGGGTCATGCGCCGCCAGGGATTCCCGAAGCGACGGAACCGGATGATTTGCAGCGGATGATGGCGGCGGATGCGTTGGTGTATTTGCCGCAGGATATTCTGGTGAAGGTCGATCGGGCGAGTATGGCGCAGTCATTGGAGGTGCGTGCGCCGTTTCTGGATCGGGAGGTGGTGGAACTGGCGTTCAGTTTGCCTCGTCGTTGGCATCGGCGGGGTTGGTCAGGTAAGCGGATGTTGCGGGAGACCTTTGGCGATCTGTTGCCGGGCGTGTTATGGCGGCGGCGGAAGCAGGGATTTGGAGTGCCGTTGCATGACTGGTTTCGGGGACGGTTGGGAGAGCGGTTGCAGGAGTGGCTGATGGAGAATCCGGGACCGTTGTCGGCGTCGGTCGTGGGGGATTTATTGGGCGTACATCAGGCGTGGCGGCGGGATCATGGTTATCGGTTGTGGCTGATTTATGTTTATTTGCTGTGGCGGCGGGGATTGAAATGAAGCCATATATGTGGTGGGTGTTGTAGACGATGATGGGGAGCTTTTCGAGCAGTACGCTGAAAACGCCATGATTTAAAACATAAAAAGAGTCGTCAATAAATTTTATCTTGAGTGATCATGCTCGTAAATGAATATTGAAGCGCAAGATACGCGCAGAATGGATTGAAGCAGCCTTGACTAATCCAGGACACACTGAAAATGATGATTACGATCCAGAACTGGTTCATGCATTACGTTCGATTCCAGAAAGGGGTTTTCGAATCTTGCGGGTTATTTACAATGAGGCTTTCAATCCCGTTGTTGTAATAACCGCCTACTTTGATCCTGAGGTTACTGATCTATGAAACTCGAATTCGACCCTCAAGCAGATGCTATCTACCTTGAATTGATGGAGGCAGATGTTGAGGAATCCAAGGAAATTCAACCAGGCATCATCCTGGATTATACGGTTGAAGGGCAAATTGTGGGTATCGAGGTGCTGTACATGAGTCAGCGAACCCAACAATCATTGAAAAAAGCAGCGTAGCCTCTACGGTTATCGACGTTGGTGGATTCGGCAGTGGTGATGGATTTGTTGGGTACGCATCAGGCGTGGCGGCGGGGATTGAAATGAAGCTACATGCGGTGGGTGCTATAGACTCAACAGATGTAAGATTGACTCGAAGATGGTAAGTCCACTGGATTATTGATTGAGGCTATAGACATGCAACTGATTGATCGTATTACGGTAGACCCTGCAATTTGCCATGGTAAGCCTTGTATTCGTGGGCTACGTTATCCAGTCGAAAATGTCTTGGAATGGCTGGCCAGTGGTATGAATATTGACGAGATTTTAGCTGATTATGATGATTTGGAGCGGGAGGATATTCTGGCTGCTTTGGCTTATGCCGCTCGTATCACTCAGGTAAAGTCTATTTATCGTTTAGCCGCATGAAATTTTTAGTGGATGCTCAACTACCACGGCGCTTTTGTCAGTGGTTGCGAGAGAGCGGTCATGACGCAGTACATACTTTAGACTTGGCTTTAGGCAATGGTACGCCCGATTCTGAGATTATTCGGATCGCTGATACTGAGGAACGAATCGTTGTGACAAAGGATGATGATTTTGTTCAATCTTTTTTGTTAAAAAACCAGCCAAAACGATTGATGTTAGTAGCAACGGGGAATATTGGTAATGCTGAGTTGAGTCAATTAATTTTGCAGGTATTGCCAGAAATTATTAAGGCTTTTGAAAAAGCTCGCTATATTGAAATCAATTATCGTGCAGTCGTGATTCATGAATAACCGAATGGCGGCGGCGGTGGTGATGGATTTGCTAGGCGCATATCAGGCGTGGCGGCGGAGACTGGGATGAAGCATATTGCGCTGTTTCTGCCGGATTTGAATGGGGGCGGAGCGGAGCGGGTAATGCTGACGCTGGCGAAGGGATTTGTGGGTCACGGGCATCGGGTGGATTTGGTGTTGGCACGGGCGAGCAGTGGGGTGAGCATTGTCCACCTTACCCAGCTATTGCGGTTTCTGCGGATAGTCTTGTAGCCACGGGCTGATGCTGATGAAACCCGCCGGCATTCCATCGGTTGCCGACAGCGCCATCACGATGTCTTTGTTTTTGCCCTTGATCGGCAAGTACAGGTAATGCTCCAACTGCCCGCCGTGTTGCGCGGCAAAGGCAGCAATCGCTTCTTTGGCCTTGTCGTCGAGCGCGGCAATTTTGTCGAGATCAAGGCTGCGCGAGCGGAGTTGCGTGAGATCGGGCCGATAGGGTTCATACAGTTCCGCCCGAAATTCCAGGTCTTTTTCGCCACCGGTGACAATCGCAAACAGCAATTCCTGGCGCAATTTGGGATCGGCGGGCGGGAGAGCTTGCGCTAATAATGGCCCAATGCCGGCGATGCGCTGAAGTTCTGGAAATTTGATCTGGTCGAATTCGATTTCCGCAGCAGTGACTGTGGTAAAGCGGTCAGTCCCGAAGACTACAAACTCCGGGCGCTGTTGATAGATGATCGTCCCGCCATAAATCAGTGCTGCTAACTGCATGAGAACAATGCAACTCATATCGAATTTCAGACTGGGCTTGCCGGGCTTGAAGACGATCAGAGTGAGCAATGGCCCCAGCACCACATCCACGCCCGCCAGAATCCGCCACACTTGCCAACCACCGTTGATCTCAAAATAAGGGGCGGGATACCAAACCCAGCGCATTAAACCCAACAGGGCCAGAATAATCCCAGCACTGGCGATCAAGTGCAAAATAAAGGCGCGAAATTTGGTCATGGCGATAGACTCTTTGCAAAGCGTGGAGACACAAAAAAACCCCCGTTGCCGGGGGCCTTGTTTTCTACGTCAGCCGAAGACTAACGGCATTCGTTCGGGGCGAACTTGGCGAGCAAGAGCGCCGGAGCAGAGGTCACGCCTCTCGCTATCGAGGTCAGATTTGTGGTAGAGCTGCAACCCCAATCGACCGTACCGGTAGTACCAGCGGCAATCGCAGCAGCCAGCGCCGTAGTAGCAGCCGCCCGAATGTAGGGGGTCATAATGATAGTATTTGCGCCAGCGGTGAGGCCGACATTTGCCGCATTGTAAGTGATCGTAATGATGCCCGTCGCAGGACCAGCCAAGACGCTTACCACATACTTGCTTGTGGCACCCACGCCACCCGCTTGGGCGTTAAAGGTAGCGACAGCGGTACCGAGGTCAGTCATGGTTGTGACATTTTGTGCAACCGCCAGCTTGATATCACCGGCCAAAACCAAACCTTCAGTGACACGGGCACGAACGGTGAAATCCTGATACGCCGGCAATGCAATGGCGGCCAAAATACCGATAATCGCGACCACAATCATCAGTTCAATCAGGGTAAAGCCT
>CAIRMO010000119.1 GCA_903879705.1 uncultured Candidatus Competibacteraceae bacterium
CCTCGGCGGGATACCACCGTAGAGGAGGTCATCCGTCAGATGGAAGTCCGCCACCGTAAACGGCAGGCCGCGATCGATTCGGCCTGTCGTCAACAAAAACATAATGAATAGTGACAGATATTCTGACAAAGTAGAATTAGTAGTGCTGGCGATCATCGGCCTGGTCACCGTCCAGTGGATGGGCGGCAAGCAACCAGCTCCGCCGCCTCCGCCGCCCGCGTCCAGTCAGGTTGCTCCCCCGCCGACGGTTCCGACCCGTCCCCAGGATTTGAAAGCCTTCGAGCAGGATATGAACCGGTTCATGCAAGATACCGCCACGCAACGAGATCGTCAGATTCAGGAAGATGGGCAATGAACCCGCTCGCTGATCTGCTGCAACGCTATCCGGTTCTGGTGGCAGACGGCGCGCTGGCGACTGAACTGGAGCGCCGGGGTTGCGATCTGCACGATCCGCTCTGGTCGGCCAAGGCGCTGATCGAAACGCCGGAACTGATCCGGCAGGTGCATCGGGATTATTTCGAGGCGGGGGCCGATATCGCCATCACCGCCAGCTATCAGGCGACCATCGAAGGATTCATGCGGCGCGGGTTGGAGCGGGCGGAGAGTATTGATCTGTTGCAACGCTCCGTCCGACTGGCGAAGGAAGCTCGCGACGCCTTCTGGGGAGAGCCTGCCCATCGCGTTGACCGGCCCCGACCGCTGGTGGCGGCTTCGATAGGGCCTTATGGCGCGTTTCTGGCTGACGGCTCCGAATATCGGGGTGATTACCGGCTGAGCGAGGAGCAACTAATGGCTTTTCATCGCCCGCGTCTGGCCGCACTGCTGGATGCCGGTCCCGATCTGCTGGCTTGCGAGACCATTCCCTGCTTCACCGAGGCGCGAGCGTTGGCGCGATTGCTGGCGGAATTCCCGACCACCCGCGCCTGGTTCAGCTTCACCGCCAAGGACGATGCGCACCTCTGCCACGGCGAACCTTTAGCTGAGTGTGCGGCGTGGCTAGACGATCAACCGCAGGTGGTGGCGGTGGGGGTCAACTGCATCGCCCCCAGCCGTATTCCGGCGTTAATCCAGGCGATCCGCACCGCGACCGACAAGCCGGTAGTGGTCTATCCGAACTCCGGCGAAATTTATCAGCCGGAAAGCCACGGCTGGCAAGGCGTTTCGTCCAGTGGGACCTTTGCGGCTGAAGCTGAACGCTGGTATGCCGGCGGGGCCAGGATCATTGGCGGTTGCTGCCGCACCACACCCGATCATATCCGGGCCATCGCCGCTTGGGCGCGCCGCCTTCCCCGAACGGCTATTGCCGTGATCTGAGCAAAAAAAACCCGCCTCGCGGCGGGTTCCATGCCAGGAACAGAAAAATTTAACTCTTCTTGTTATTCCTGCCAGGGCTGGACTTCGCGGGCGCGGGCGCTGGATCGATGCTGATCGCCATTTCCTGCATGTACTCCGCTTCGATCTGGTCGCCAGCCTTGAACTTGCTGATGTCCATATCCTTGGGCACGGTGATCGTGATGGTCTTTTTGGCGCCCTGAACGATAACCTTGCGGGTCTTCTGGTTGACCGCAAGGATATTGGCGGTGACCTTGACAGTGTCGCGCACCGCACCGGACGGCATCTGGCCCGGCTGTGCGCTGCTGGCGCCAAGGGTGTCAGTGCGCCTGGCAATGCCGTCGCCAGCCTTGCCGGTCAGTTGCACCAGCAACGACTCGTAATAAGTCACTACGACCTTGTCGCCCACCTTGACCTGCGGCAGGTTAGTCACCGCGTCGCTGACCGTGATGGTGAAGGTCTTGCCTTTCTTACCTTGGAGGGTGACCTGCCGGGTATCAAGATTAATCGCTTTGACCATCGCCGTGGCGGTGATCTGGTCACGGATGGCGATGGCGGGTTCAGCGGGTTGCGCGGCAACCACCTTTTCATCCTTGGCCGGCGCTTTGTCCGGCGTACTGGCGCAACCCGCCAAGACCAACAAACTCAACGCCCCCAACACGGCCACAATGCGTTCTTTCATGATTTTTCCTTCACGTTCAGAAAACAACAAGTTGAAAAAACAGCGTCTGGAGTGATCCAGCGCCACAAGGACTCAGCGCCTGACCGGTGCTGTAGGATGCAATCGCCGGTCAGCCATGAATAGCATAATGCCAGTCTTGCCCGGATTGGACAAATCAGCGCGATGGGCCGGCGCACCCTTTCATGCCCCGGCCAGCACAATATGCAGCCGCAATGGCCCGTGGGCGCCGAGTTGCATGGTCTGTTCAATATCGCCGCTGCGCGACGGGCCAGTGATGTAATTGACGGTGCGCGGCATGGCCTCGCCGGTCGCCCGGAGTAAATCCCAGCCGTCTTCGTAACTGCCAACGATCCGCTCGGCGGGCAACAAGACGATGTGGATGTCGGGCAGGAAATTCAGCGTGGTCGGACGGTCTGGGCCGGAGCGCAACATCAGGGTGCCGGTTTCGGCAATCCCGGCGAAAGCGGCAGTAACGCTGACCTTGTCGCCATCCCGCGCCGCCCGCCGTTCAATACGGAGCAGCGGCTGGTTTTCCCAAGGTAACGCCGCCAATTCAGCGTCCGGGGCCATAACCACCGCAGTCGGCAATCGCTCCCGCGCCAGAAAGGCCGCTACCGCCGCGGGCACATCGTCCATACGGGCAACTTGATCCACCGTCGCCAGCGCGTATTCGGCCATCTTGATCAACAGCGCCACTTGTTCCGAATGCGACCCTTGCGCCCGCGCCGGAAGCAGATGACGGGGTGGGTGCGCCAGCCGTACTTCCAGTTCCGCCCGCCGCGCTTCGTCCAACGGACCGCGCTGCAAGCCCCGCCGAACCGTTGCCAGAATCTGCTCCCGTATTTCGCTCATAGCCTGTTCTCCCGCCGCGCTGCCCATTGCTGCTGAAAAGTTCGCCCCTGCGGAGCCGGCAGATCGCGCCAGGCAGTCCAGCCCTTCGCCAGCGGCAGACTGCGAATCCGCCCCTTGCTAGCCGCCAGTCGTCGCAACAGCCATGCGCCCAGGTTCGTCGCCAGCCGGTACAGTTTTGGGCGCTGGGCGACAAAGGCCCAGAGACCCAGTCCAAAACGGGCAGCAGCCGGAGTCAGATGTCGCGCAAACTCGCGTTCCCGCCAATGGCGCATCATCTTGGGCAACGGAATATGCACCGGGCAAACCTCCTCGCAGCGCCCACAGAACGTGGAGGCATTCGGCAACTGAGCAGCGACTTCGATCCCAATCAGTTGCGGGGTCAACACCGATCCCATCGGTCCCGGATAGACCCAGCCGTAAGCGTGACCGCCAATCGCGCCGTAGACCGGACAGTGGTTCAGGCAGGCAGCGCAACGAATGCAACGCAGCATGTCCTGAAACTCGCCGCCCAGCATCCCGCTACGACTATTGTCGAGCAGCACGACGTGAAACTGCTCCGGCCCGTCCAGATCATCCCGGCGACGTGGCCCGGTCGAAAACGTGGTGTAGACCGAAAGCTCCTGACCCGTAGCCGAACGCGCCAACAGCCGGAGCAATAGACTCACATCCTCCAGCGTCGGCACGACCTTTTCGATGCTGGACAGGGCGATATGCACCCGGGGCAAAATCTGAGTGAGATCGCCATTGCCTTCGTTGGTGACGATGACGGTGGTCCCGGTTTCGGCGACGCAGAAATTGGCCCCGGTAATCCCGACATCGGCGCGCAGAAACTGCTGACGCAACACTTGGCGGGCTTCGTCCAGCAGGGCCCTTGGCTCCTCGCGCCGTTCGGTGAAACCATAGGGCGCGTGATGAGCCTGAAACGCATCGGCTATCTGGTCACGGTTCAGATGCACCGCCGGGGCGATAATATGGCTGGGATGCTCGTGGCGCAGTTGAATGATGTATTCGCCGAGATCGGTTTCGACCGGGCGGATGCCGTGAGCCTCGAGGAACTCATTCAGGCCGATTTCCTCGCTGATCATGCTCTTGCCCTTGGTCACCAGTCGGGCGTTCACCGACCGGCAGATCTCCAGCACGATCTGATTCGCCTCAGCCGCATCCCGCGCCCAGTGAACCTGACCACCACTTTCAATGACTTTCGCCTCAAACCGTTCCAGATAGAAATCCAGATGGTCGAGAACGTGGTTTTTCAGCTCGCAGCCCGCATCGCGCAACAGCTCGAATTCCGGCAACTTGGCGACGGCGGCGGCCCGCTTGCGGACGAAACCGATCTTGATGTTTTTCAGCGCCTTTTGCAGCGCTGGATTCTGCAACGCGGCACTGACGTTGCGCTGGAAAGCCTGGCTGGTCGCCTGCATCACTCGTCTCCTTCCGGTTCGCCAATGGCCGGAATGTCGGTCAAGCCGGCCAACACTTCGGCGACATGGCGGATCTTGATCGTCGCACCGTCGCGCTGGAGCTTGCCGGCGATATTCAGCAAACAGCCCAGATCGCCGGCCAGCACCGTATCCGCGCCGGTGGCAAGAATATGGGCGGCCTTGTCGCTGACCATCCGGTTGGACAGTTCCGGGTATTTGACGCAGAACGCGCCGCCGAAGCCGCAGCACACCTCGCTTTCTTCCAACTCGCGCAGTTCCAGCCCCGCGACCGTCGCCAGCAACCGGCGCGGCTGGGCTTTGATGCCCAGTTCCCGCAACCCGGAACAGGAATCGTGATAAGTGACCGTTCCGGCGTAATGGGCGTCCACTCGTTCCACGCCCAGCACGTCGTTCAGAAATAAGGTCAGCTCAAAGGTCTTGGCGCTGAGTTGTTCCGCCCGCACTCGCCCGTCGGGATCGTCGGCAAACAGGGATGGATAATGCCGCTTGATCATCCCGGCGCAGGACCCGGACGGCGCAACCACATAATTGAACGGCTCAAAGGCGGCAATGACCTGTTGCGCCAAACTCCGGGCGGTGGCGCGGTCGCCGGCGTTGTAGGCGGGCTGGCCGCAACAGGTTTGGGGCGGAACTTCAACTACGCAGCCCGCCGCCTCCAGCAACTTGACGGCAGCAAATCCGACCGTCGGGCGGAATAGATCGATCAGGCACGTCACAAACAGGCCGACCCGGGGGGGTGAAGTAGTCATGGTGGTTAGCTCCGGTAGAATCATCGATCCTCTAAATTTTCCTGTGATGGCGCGGGCTTGCTGTGCAGAACTGGATCAGTGTTTTCACCCAACCATTTGATCTTGCTAAGGGACATTAATTGTCCTTGTCCGCGCCATGCTTCATACCACAGAAAATTTAGAAGAGGGAAATTAAGGAACGATGCGGAGGGTCACGGTGAATCGTTCAGTCACCGAGCCGTCGCCTTCCCAGACCCGCCAGTATTTGAGTTGGAGGGTTATTTCGCCAGGCTGGCGGGCGGTGAACTGAAAGGTGCGCTGGCCCTTGGCCCCGATGAAACCCGATTCTGGCGCGACATAATCCGAGCCGTCCAGCGTCAACAGCCGGCGGTTGGTTTCGTCAATGGCCCAACTGAAGCCGGTGGCAGGATTTTCAGCCAGCCGCACCGCGATCCGCTCGCCGACCCGGACTTCGGCAGTGCGGTTGTGATCAGTGCGGGTCAACACCATAAGGCCATTTTCCCGAACGCCCGCCGGGCTGGTATTGGGCGATGCGCTTTTGGCGGCGCAGGCGGTGAGCAGGACCAAGGTCAGGATCAATAGAGCCCGGTTGAAAAGAGGCGATACTTTTGGATGAAGACCTGATTCTTGTCTTACGCCGGATTGGCGCGGCATGGGTTCGCTGCTAACGCCGGCCCGCCACAGGTCCTGCAATTCGGCGAATTCCTCTTCCTCCACGCCGCCCTGAAATACATCGTTCCAGGCCACATAGAGCAGCGCGCCCAGATAAACCGGCAATGGCAAGGCCAGCACCTGGGCCGGAATCGACACCAGATCAAGAAACGGCAGCGCTGCCAGCGTCAACCCGCTCAGGCCCAGCACCGGGAACAACCACGGATTCAACTGCATCGCCAAAGCGCTGCGCTGCCAGCACACTGCTAGCGGCAACTCGCGGAACAATTGCAGCGGGATCGCAAACCAGGCCAGCAGCACTTGTAAAACCAGCACCACACTGCCCAATACACTGAGCTGCGTTCCCAGCACCGTGCTGGCGATCCCGAACGTGACGGACGACAGTACCGGAGCGCCGCCCTCGACTGCCGCCAGATCAACGGGCAACAACTGATCCTGGACCCAGTAGACCACCAAGTAGCCTTGCAGCACCAACAGAAACAGCAGCAGCGTAGTGCGGGTCAACGCCTTGATCGCCGTCCAGTTGAACAATTGCCGGGCTGACGGAGCCTGTTTGCGGTTGGCAGCGCGAGCCAGGCCACAGGCCAGCGCCACCGTGAAGCTCAATGGCAAGCCGTAGCAAAAGACGGTGGCGATCAGCGTGATCCAGGCACCCAGCGCCGGCAGCCACCAGTCCCAGATCGGCAAGGCTAGCAGCAGCGCCGTTCCCGCCGGTGCCAACAGGGCTACGGCGATGAACAGCCACAACTGCCGTCCGATCAGTTGCGCTGCCTGGATCAGCCAATCCCGACCGTCGCCGGGGGTCAGCGCACGTGGCCCAAAACCTTGCATGGTCATTGTCCTGTGAGGAAAGTAAGGTGCCGCGAAGAGGTTTAAAATACCCAAAAGGCATTTTATTAGTGGAAAATGATCGGTATTCCCGCTAGAAATATAAACTCAAAGTCGTTGAATAGCATTTTGAGTAGCAGGGGTTCAACCCAACAAACAGGATTCGCATTTTGACACGCAGCGCAACGGTTCAACGCGACACGCTGGAAACCCGGATTCAGGTCAGCGTTAATCTGGATGGTTCCGGCAGTGCCCGGCTGGCCAGCGGCTTGCCCTTTCTTGACCACATGCTGGATCAGATCGCCCGTCACGGCTTGATCGATCTCGACATTGCCGCGCAGGGTGATCTGCAGATTGATGCTCATCACACGGTTGAAGATATCGGCATTACCTTCGGCCAGGCGGTGCGGCAAACCTTGGGCGACAAGCGTGGCATCCGCCGTTACGGCCATGCTTATGTGCCGCTGGACGAGGCCCTGTCGCGGGTCGTTCTGGACTGCTCCGGGCGGCCGGGTCTGGAATACGCGGTTGAATTTCCCCGCGCCCGAATCGGCGATTTTGACGTCGACCTGTTCCGCGAATTTTTCCAGGGTTTCGTCAATCACGCCTTGATCACGCTGCACATCGACACCCTGCGCGGGCGCAATGCCCACCATATCGCCGAGACCGTGTTCAAGGCGTTTGGCCGGGCGCTGCGGATGGCGGTTGAGTTTGACCCGCGCATGACTGATATTCCTTCCACCAAGGGCAGCTTGTGACGCTCCCGTCTTCCACGAGTCTCCGGTGATGACCCACATTGCGATCATTGATTACGGCATGGGCAACTTGCGCTCTGTGGCCAAGGCGCTCGAACACGTCGCACCATCGTCGCAGATCACCGTGACCCACGACCGCTCCGCCATTCGCCACGCTGACCGGGTGGTGTTTCCCGGTCAGGGTTCGATCCGCGACTGTCTGCGGGAACTGGCGCACTGGGATTTGCTGGACGTAGTGCGGGAAGCGGCGCGCAACAAACCCTTTCTGGGGTTATGTCTGGGGCCACAGGCATTGCTCGAATTCAGTGAGGAAAACGGCGGCGTCGAGTGCCTGAAGGTCTTGCCGGGGCGGGTGGTCCGGTTCGGTGAATTGTGCGATCCGGCGACCGGCGAGCGGCTCAAAGTGCCGCATATGGGCTGGAATCAGGTCCATCAACTGAACGATCACGGACTCTGGCAGGGCATTCCCCAGGACAGCCGCTTTTATTTCGTCCATAGTTATTACCTGCAACCGGCGGATGCGGCGCTCACCGTGGGCCGGACGGATTACGGCTTCGGCTTCGCTTCGGCCATTGCCCGGGATAATTTGTTTGCCGTGCAATTTCACCCGGAAAAGAGCGCCCAGGCTGGATTGCAACTGCTCGCCAATTTCGCGGGCTGGAATCCTTGAAGCGATGAACCTCCTCCTCTCAATCCATGCAGAAACAGGCCATGTTGCTCATCCCCGCGATTGACTTGAAAGACGGTAAATGTGTGCGCCTGCGGCAAGGGCGTATGGAAGATTCCACGGTGTTCTCAGACGATCCGGTCGCGATGGCCGGACGCTGGGTCGATGCCGGCGCGCGCCGCCTGCATCTGGTGGATTTGAACGGAGCGTTTGCCGGCAAGCCGGTCAATGCCCAGGTCATCCGCCGCATCGTCCAGACCTTTCCCGATCTGCCCATTCAGGTCGGCGGCGGCATTCGCGATGAATCCACCGTGGATGCCTATCTCGACGCCGGAGTCCAGTTCGTGATCATCGGCACCAAGGCCATCCAGGATCCACATTTCGTCAACGAACTGTGTCTGGAATATCCCGGCCACGTCATCGTCGGGCTGGATGCCAAGGATGGACGGGCGGCGATTAACGGCTGGTCCAAGCTGTCGAAGCATGATGTCATTGATCTGGCCCGCATTTTTGAGCGGGATGGCGTCGAAGCGATTGTTTATACCGATATTGGCCGCGACGGCATGATGCAGGGCGTCAACGTCGAAGCTACGGTCAAGCTGGCGCAGGCCATTTCGATTCCGGTGATTGCTTCCGGCGGAGTGAGTTCGCTGGACGATGTGCGGGCGTTGTGCGCGGTGCAGCAGGAAGGGATCATGGGCGTCATCATTGGACGGGCGTTGTACGACGGCGCGATCGATCTGGCTGAGGCGCAACGGATCGTGGCTGGCGGGGAGAACCGGTAATGGGGCTGGCCAAACGGATCATTCCCTGTCTGGACGTCGATCATGGGCGGGTGGTCAAGGGCGTCAAGTTCGTGGCGATTCGCGACGCTGGCGATCCGGTGGAAATTGCCCGCCGTTACGATCAGCAGGGCGCGGATGAACTGACTTTTCTTGATATCACCGCCAGTTCTGATGACCGCGCAACTATGGTTCACGTCGTTGAACAGGTCGCCGCTGAGGTCTTCATTCCGCTGACCGTGGGCGGCGGGATTCGCACTCTGGACGATGTGCGGCGGATGCTCAACGCCGGCGCGGACAAGGTGTCGATCAATACTGCCGCAATCGCCCGGCCTGAATTCGTGCGCGAAGCCGCCGAGCGCTTTGGCAACCAGTGCATTGTCGTCGCCATTGACGCTAAAGCGGTTCATGGCGAAGGGGAATCGCCGCATTGGGAAATCTTCACCCACGGTGGTCGGCGACCAACGGGCATTGATGCGGTGGAATGGGCGCGGCAGATGACCGAATACGGGGCGGGTGAAATTCTGCTGACCAGCATGGATCGGGACGGCACCAAGCGCGGCTTTGATTTGGCATTGACCCGCGCCATCAGCGAAGCGGTCAGTGTGCCGGTCATTGCCTCTGGAGGAGTGGGAACGCTGGATCATTTGGCCGACGGCATTCTGATCGGCAGGGCCGACGCGGTACTGGCCGCCAGCATTTTCCACTTTGCCGAATACACTATTGAACAGGCCAAGCGCCATATGCAGGGGCGGGGCATTGAAGTCCGACTTTAACCTTTGAATTTTAAAATTTAAAACATGAATAACGATTGGCTGGATCGCATTCAATGGACGGCAGACGGATTGGTTCCCGCCATTGCCCAGGACGCTAGCAGTGGCCGGATCTTGATGATGGCGTGGATGAACCGCGAATCCTTGCAGCGCACCGTCGATTGCGGCGAAGCGGTGTACTGGTCCCGCTCCCGGCAACACCTCTGGCACAAGGGCGAAATCTCCGGCCATACCCAAAAGATCAAAAGCATCCGGCTGGATTGCGATGCCGATGTGCTGCTGTTGAGCGTTGTGCAGATCGGTGACATCGCCTGCCATACCGGGCGACAAAGCTGCTTCTTCGAGGAATTGCGCGATGGCGAATGGATCGTCACCGATCCGGTTCTCAAAGACCCGCGGGAGATGTACGGCGCATGAGCGACCAAATCCTGCGTGAACTGGCGGCGGTGCTGGAAGCCCGCAAACAGGCCGATCCCGACAGTTCCTACGTTGCCCGGCTGTACGCCAGAGGGCTGGATGTCATTCTCAAAAAGGTGGGCGAGGAAGCCGCCGAAACGCTGATTGCCGCCAAAAATGGCGATCCTGAACATTTGGTGCGCGAAACCGCTGATTTGTGGTTTCATACCCTGGTCATGCTGGCCCATCAGGGACTTGGCCCGGAGGCGGTGCTGAACGAGTTACAGCGCCGTGCCGGCACTTCCGGTCTGACTGAAAAAGCCGCCCGCCCCGCCAGCTAAATCCTTTTTCCACCGGCCCCCGTTATCCGAGGCAAATCATCATGCGTTTCAGCGTTTGGGAATTACTGTTAATTCTGGTCATTGTTCTGGTACTGTTCGGCGGAACCCGGCTGAGAAACCTCGGTTCCGACCTGGGTTCAGCGATTCGCGGCTTTCGCAGTTCGATGAAGGAAGGCGATAAACCCGAAACCGCTGAGGAAAATCCCAGGAAAATTGAACAAACCACGATCCAAGGGCATGAAGCCGGCGTTGCATCCTCGGCAACGCCTGATCCCTTGGCCAAAGATCGCAACAAGGTCGGTTGACCGGATTGCGCCCCGATGTTTGAAATCGGCTTTTGGGAAATGGTCATGGTCGGCGTGGTCGCGCTGATCGTGGTTGGCCCCGAGCGGTTGCCCGGTCTGGCCCGCACCGCTGGCCTGTGGATTGGCAAAGCCCGGCGCATGTTCGCCGAGGTTAAGGCCGACGTAGACCGGGAACTGCATCTGGAAGAAATCAAGCAATCGCTCCGCCAGTCTGCCGATCTGAATCCCTTGCAGGAGGTGGCCGACCAGGTGAAAGCAATCCAGAAAGATTTGCAGGCTGAATTCGACGATCCCGGCCCGCCGCCGGGCTGGCAGCCGGACCAGATCAACGCTCCGCCTCCGCCCGGCTGGATACCGCCAGATTCCGTTCCAGTGCCAACGACCCTTTCGTTGCAGAAACCGGAAATTGTTCCACCACCGGTTGCTGTGTCTGCACCGCCTGAACCGGCTTTCGCTGCTCCGCTACCCTCTGCCCCGATTGAAACCCCGTGTCCAACTCCGATCACGAACAACCCTTCATCAGCCATCTAATCGAGCTGCGTAGCCGGTTGTTGCGGATCGTCAGCGGAATCCTGCTGGTCTTTCTGGCGCTGTCGCCGTTTTCCAATCCGATCTATACCGCACTGGCCGATCCGCTGCTTTCGCATCTGCCGGCGCACAGCAGCATGATCGCGATTGACGTGCTGTCGCCCTTTCTGACCCCGCTCAAGTTCACCCTGATTCTGGCGACGTTCCTGACCATGCCGTGGTCTCTTTACCAGGTCTGGGCTTTTGTCGCGCCGGGGTTGTATCAGCAGGAAAAGCGGCTGGCTCTGCCGATCGTGTTCGCCAGCACCGTGCTGTTCTATAGCGGCATGGCTTTTGCTTACTTCGTGATCATGCCGTTGTTCTTCGCCTTCCTGACCGGCACCGCGCCACAGGGGGTAGCGGTGATGACCGACATCAACCATTACCTTAATTTCGTTCTGACCCTGTTTTTCGCCTTCGGGGTGGCCTTCGAGGTGCCGGTCGCTACTGTATTGCTGACGCTGGCTGGGGTATTGACGCCTGATGCGCTGGTTGCCAAACGGCCCTACATCATCGTGGGCGCATTTGTGATCGGGATGTTGCTGACCCCGCCGGACGTAATCTCCCAAACCCTGCTGGCGATACCCATGTGGCTGCTGTTTGAGGCGGGCGTTTTCGTCTCCAGGCTGCTACTGCGCCGTAAGGCCGAAGCCAGCGAGCCTCGATAGATCGTCCGCCTGAGGTGATTCGGCGGTTGATCGCGTTCTGGTCATAATCCAGTCTTTACGCCCTGACGACTTCGCAACAAGTAAACTGCGGAGGAAACGGCCTTGTCCGCTCTGGTCATTGCCCCGTGTCCGGCATAAAGTTAAAAATTGTTTCTTTAACTTTCTTAATAACAACGTCTTCAAATTTAATAAAATAGAAGGGTATTTCAAAATTCCACAACCTGTATGGGAGACCTGTATGCATGCTGAACTGGAGCAACGCCTGCGTTTTTGCGGCAACCTGCCGAGTTTGCCCGCGGTCGCCTTGCAAGTCATCGATCTCGCCAATGACCCGGATGTGCAATTAAATGACCTGGCCAAGGTGATCGAACGGGACCCGGCGCTAGTTACCAAATTGTTTCGGGCCGCCAATTCGCCGCTGTATGGGATGCGTCGCCAAGCCTCTAACTTGCGGCAGGTGTTGAATCTGTTAGGCTTGCAGGGAACGCTGGCGCTGGCGCTCGGGTTTTCGCTGATGGAAAGTTCGCGCACCGACACCGCCACGCCGCTGGATACCGAACAATTCTGGCGGCGTTCGCTGCTGACCGCGACCGCCTGCCGCATCCTGAGCGAGCGACTGGCGTTGAAAAGCCCGGATGAATTGTTTCTAGCCGGGTTGCTGCACGGAATCGGCATTCTGGTGCTGTCGCTGATGATGCCGGAGGACTATAGCCTGCTGTTGAACCAGGCCGCCGATCCCCAGAAGAAGGGGCCGGCGAGCCTGGACTGCGGGCGGCTGGCCGGGTTGGAGCGGGAACGGCTGGACGCGGATCACGCCGAGGTCGGTGCCTGGTTATTACGGCATTGGCAATTGCCGGAAGCGATCTGCCATGCAGTGGCCGGCAGCCTGGACCCGACCGGCACAGCCGCGCCCGCAGCCGATCAGCGCCTGGCCCAGTGCGTAGCGCTGGCGATCCGTATCGCCGACATCTGGATCCGGCCCAATGATTGGCAGCTTTCGCCCCAGATTGCGGCGCTGGCCCAGCAGTGGTTTGCGCTGGGCGAAGACGATTACATGGTGGTGCTGGAAGCGATGGGCAAGAAATTTCCTGAAATCGCCAACCTGTTCCGGATTCGCTCCCTCAACGCGCTCGAAATCGCTGGCATTCTCGATCAGGCGCGGGAAGTACTGGCGATCCGTAATGCCGCCCAGCACCAGTCCGATGCCAGCCAGCGCGCCCTGCCCGACGCTCCGGTACAGCGGCAACCGGCGTTGCCGCTACCGCTACCCCGGCCAGCGCCGGCAACCGCAGGCCGCTCAGCTCGCTCCACCCGCAGCGCCACCCCGTCCGGGCTGAATCGGCAATACTCGTTTGATGCCTTGACCGGGCTGTTCAACCGCCAGCACCTGGAGGAATGCCTGCGCCAGGAACTGTCCGGTGCCTGTACTCGCGGCTGGCCGCTCAGCTTGGCTCTGATCGATCTCGACGGCTGTACGCAGATCAACGCGACCTATGGTCATGCGGTTGGCGATCAGTTGCTGATCGCGCTGGCTGGGCTGCTGGGTGGCAGCATCCGCCGCCAGGACCTGGTGACCCGTTATGGCGATGATGCCTTTGCGCTGCTGCTGCCGGCCAGCGGGCTGAAAGTGGCCCGACCGCTACTTGAACGGTTGCTGACCCTGATTCGATCCTGGCGGCCTGATCAATCCAGTCGGCACAGTGTGTATCCGAACAGTGCGGGTCTGAACAGCGTGCATCCGAAGGTTTCGGTGGGGCTGGCGACCTACCCGGAAACCGGCCTGGCCCATTGCGATTCCGTTGAGCAGTTGCTGCAAGCCGTTGAACAGGCTCTGAACCAGGCCAAGGCTGACGGTGGCGACCGGCTGGCCGTTTACGGCGAATGAGGGGCGGGCAATCGGTGCCGATGGCTGATCCAGGCATCGCCGCTGTACAGCGCCAGCGCCAGCCAGATGCAGCCGAACACCGCCAGATGCACGCCGGTGAACCGTTCATGGTAAACGACGACCGCCAGCAAGAATTGCAGGGTGGGCGTCAAATACTGGATCAGGCCAATCGTGGACAGTTGCAGGCGCTGGCCGGCTTCGAGAAACATCAGCAGCGGCGCGACGGTGATCAGTCCGGCAACTAACAGCAACAGATCGATCTGGCGGTCGATCCGGCCCAGCGCACCGCCGCCCAGCGCCGCCAGAAAGAGCAGGGCGACCGGGGCCAGCAACAGCGTTTCCACTGCCAGCCCCAAGGCGGGATCGAGGCCGGCCCTCTTGCGCAACATCCCGTAGCTGCCAAAGCTGAACGCCAGGGTCAGGGCAATCCAAGGGAAGACGCCGTGGCCGATGACCAGCGTCAACACCCCGACGCCAGCGAAGGCGACCGCCAGCCATTGGCGAGGATTCAGCCGCTCGTGCAGAAACAGCACCCCCAGCAGGACGTTGACCAGCGGATTGATGTAATAGCCGAGGCTGGCGTCGAGAATCCGGCCTTGCTGCACCGCCCAGATGTACACCAGCCAGTTGCCGGAAATCAGCAGAGTCGTCAGCAGGTAGAAGCACAGCCGCCGCCCGTCGCGGAATTCACTTCGCAGCGCCGGCCAGCGGCCTTGCAGCCCGATTAACGCCAGCAGAATCAGGGCTGATCCACAGATCCGGTGCGCCACCACTTCCAGCGCCGGCACTTGTTGCAGCAGCTTGAAATAGATCGGAAACAGCCCCCAGCAGCTAAAACAGCCCAGGGCGTTTAGAACCCCGGTCAGGGTCTGATTGGCGGGTCGGCGGGCCATACGGATCAGTCGCGGCGTCAATAGCGCAATTCCACCTCCGCCGGGAATCGGTCGAGAGTGACGACGTTCGCGGTGAAAGTGGCGATGGGCTGGCGATTGACGATGACTTCCCGCAGTGGCCGATCCAGCGGCGAGTGCAGAACAATCCGGCCCGGCGACACAGTCACATCGCTGGCGAGTTGAATCTGTAGCGTATCCGGGACGCCCTCACCGCCGGTTCCGCGCCCCTTGGCCAACGCGGGGAAGGGTGCAGCAGCGTGAAACGAGATCTGTAGATAGACCGTATGCGCTTCACCGGGCCGTAAATCCCGGCCATATTCCAGCGCCCCGGAGGCGTAGCCAAAACTCTCGTCGGTCGCCCGGGTCCGGTCCGGCAGCCTGCCTACCGCTAAATCATCCATGATCAAGCCTTGGTCAAAGGTGGCGGCGAGGAACCGGGCTGGCGCGTTCAGCACATGGATTCGTTTACCCGACGGCATGACCTTGATCGTCTGTTCGGCATAGTCCAATTCGAGGATCGGCGACACGCCGCCCACCATGTTCAGCGATGGCCAGGGCGGGTTGACCTGAAAGGGCCGCACTGCCAGAAACAGGATGACATGGCGGTTTTCGTCGCTCAAGTTTTCAACCCGATGGTGGGGCATACAGCGCCGACTCGCCCGGTTTGCCGGCGGCAAACGCGGTAATCCGTTGCATCAACCATGACATTTCATCCCACGATTGACTTCCTGCTTCAATGAGGCCGGTTTCACCAGGGTTGTTAAATCCTAGCCAGCGCCTTCCTCTCCACAGGCGTTACTTCCCGCCCAACTGGCGGTAGGTTCCTGAGAACGAATAAAATTATACGTTTAACGACCAGGACGTCAATGTATTGACGATTGACACGGCTCCTTGGACGTTCCCCTCAAAGTCAAAATCTTGACAGCATCAAATGACGATAACAAACTGATATATCAATTATTTATTGGATGGCATCTATTTTGCTTAAAGCTCCGTAGCCCTCGGAAGGCCGAGTTGAGGCTGAGGGTTTGAGAGTGAATTACTGTAGACAATGAAGAATAACGGCAAAGGCAATCAAAATGGAAACCAACCTGATGCGCTTTCTTGAGCTGTCCGTAAAGATCTTCGCCTTGGCGGGCGTCTGGCGCGGCGCTTCAGCAATGGTAGCTAATGGCACGATGACCGAACCGCTGGGGCTATTGCACACGCTCGAGCCGTTCACGATCCCGGTCACCCTGCTGGCGGTGATCGGTTCGGTGGCCGCCACCCAGATCGGGATTCGCGGCTGGCGGAGGTTTCGCCGGGCGTTGGACAAGGACGGGCAGACCTCATTGTCGCAACCGGCCCGCGAGTTGTTCCCGGCTGACCGGCGCGACCAGTTGATTGCGGAATTGCAGAATCAGGTCATCGAATTACACCGGGAAAAAGAATTCCTGAGCCGCGTTCTTGAGGAAAAGAGCGCCAGCTTGCGGCGGGATCCATTGACCGGGATCGCTAACCGGCTGGCCTATGAAGAGCGGTTGCAACTGGAGTTTCTCCGCTGGAACCGGTTTGGCAATCCTTTAACCCTGCTGGTGTGGGACATCGATCACTTCAAGCAGGTGAATGATAGTCACGGTCACGCGGTCGGCGATGCGGTGTTGCGCAATATTGCCCAGCAACTAGCGGGTCACCTGCGGGTCACTGATTTTGTCGCCCGCTTTGGCGGCGAAGAATTCGTGATGTTATTGCCGGGAGCCGATGTTAGCGCCGCTCTGCATCTGGCCGAGCAGATTCGCCGCCAGATCGGTAAATCCGGATCTGATCAGGGTGATGACTGCGTTCCGGTGACAATTTCCTGCGGCGTGTCCAGCTTTGAACCGGGCGATTCACTACAAAGCGTGTTCAATCGCGCCGATCAGGCGCTGTATCAAGCCAAGCGGGACGGGCGCAATTGTTGCCGAGCGGCTTGAGTCGGACTGAAACAACTCGTTCAGAAAATCACGGAATGGGTGGCTCCAGCGCATTTTCAACAGTACACTTTCAAGCAGCGGCATCGGAGCATCTCGTGGATTCGATGTGGGTTCGCAACTTCACCTTATCCGACCGCGCCCCTCAAAAACTGTCCGAACTATTGTTATAAGCAGAATCGTTTGTGCGTCAAGCGGGTGCCACTGGCCGGGTCTGTAACAGAAACAGTAGTGCGGTCTATCCGTTCATTTTCAGGGCAACATAAATTTACATAGCGACCTTTCGGATCATCCTCATCACTTGTGACTACACGCATCCGACGGTTCAACTGGTCTTTTCTGGCGCCGCGCTACTGGCCGGTCGGATTGGGGCTGGGCCTGATGAAACTTATGGCGGCGCTGCCGTTTCGCTGGCAGCTTGCCACAGGTGACTGGATTGGCCGCCTGTTGAGTAACATTGCCCGGCACCGGCGGCAAATCGCCGCGATTAATTTGGACCTGTGCTTCCCGGAACTGTCGTCCACCGAACGAGCGTCGTTGCTGGAGGCGCATTTCGCTGCCTTAGGCATTGGTCTGTTTGAAACCGCCATGGCCTGGTGGACCCCGGACGAAAAACTGCGCGACCTGGTTCATGTTACCGGCGCGGAGCATCTGGAGCAGGCCTTGGCTCGCGGCAAGGGGGTAATTCTCCTGACCGGGCACTTCACCATGCTGGAGCTGGGTGCGCGGTTAATGACCCGGCAACAGCCGTTTCACGCCATGTACCGGCCACATAAGAACCTGCTCTACGAAAGCGCCCAGCGCCGTCAACGCGAATGGCGATGCCAGTTGCCACCGCTGCGGCACGAAGATTTGCGCGGTTTATTACGCGCCTTCAAACGGGGGCGGGCGGTCTGGTATGCGCCCGATCAGAATCATGGCCTGCGCAACAGCGTTTTCGTACCCTTTTTCGGTATCCCGACCTGCACGATTACGGCTACCTCGCGGCTGGCGGAGTTAAGCGGCGCGGCGGTAGTTCCTTACTTTCCCCGGCGGTTGCCAGGAGCCGCTGGTTACGAAATCGCCATTTTACCGGCGCTGGAAAACTTCCCCGGCAGCGATGTCCTGGCTGATGCCGCCCGCATCAACGAACTGCTGGAGCATTACATCCGCCAGGCACCCGAGCAATATCTTTGGGTGCATCGCCGCTTCAAGACCCGTCCGCCCGGCAGTCCGGGCGTCTACCCCCGCTGATATCAGAATCCTGCGATGTCTTATTGCGCCCAACTGCCGGCTAATTCCGCCATTCGCCGCATCCTGATCATCAAGTGGAGCGCCATGGGCGATGTGATCATCGCCAGCGCCCTGTTCGAGGACATCGCCAAGGCGTTTCCAGACCGGGAGCTTCATCTGGATACTCAACCCGCCTGGCAACCGCTGTTTGCGCACGATCCCCGATTTCAGCAAATTCTGGTGGTGGATTGGCGTAACCGCCGGCAACGGCTCCGCCAGATGGCAACCTGGCTCCTGCAGGTGCGGGCGCAGCGCTACGACCTGGTGATCGATCTCCAGTGCAATGATCGTTCACGCCTGTTGATTAGCTTGCTGAATATGGCCGGGCGGCGAATTCCCTACCGCCTCGGTAACCGCCGGCAGTTTCCGTACAACATCGCGCCGGCGGAATTGCCCCAACCGGCGCATCCCATCGCCCGCGGTCGGGCGGCGCTGGAAGCCGGTGGCATCCCGGCGACCACTCCCCGTCCGGTGTTGCATATACCCGATTCTAACCGGGTTCATGCCCCACTGATGCTGGCTGATCACGGCTTAAAGCCAGACCGCTACGCGATCTTTCTGCCCGGTTGTAATCCGAATGGTTATTTGAAACGGTGGGGCGCTACCCGCTATGCGGCGTTGGCGAACCGGCTTCATCAGGATGGTCTGGATCAAGTTGTACTAATCGGTGGCCCGGATGAACAGGAGGAATGTCAGCGCATCGCTGCACAATGCGGTGCCTGGCTGGTGAATTTATGCGGGCAGACGGCCATTCTTGACATTCCGCCGCTGTGTGAATCAGCGCGTTTTATCGTCGCCAACGACACCGGGACTGCACATCTGGCTGCCGTCACAACTACCCCGATGCTGGTGCTGTGCGGTCCCACTGACCCGCGTCGAGTCAAACCGCTGGGCGATAATGTCACTGCCCTGCAAGCTGTCCTGCCCTGTATTAACTGCTACCGCAAGACCTGTTCTCACCACAGCTGCATGGTAATGCTGACACCGGCGTTGGTGTTGCAGCGCCTGCCGGTTAAACAGCCCGTTTCTTCTAATAATTCTTCTCGTATAAATTTTCCGGTGATAACCGTGGATCGCGGGGTTAGCAAAATCGTCGAGGTTCTTCCAACCCATTGAGATAGCGGGTTTAAGGATCGTGTACTTACCCGGATTAGGGGTCCGATCACAGGAAAATTTAGAGAAAGAAGAATCGCAAGTTTTAGCAGGGTGAAGTCTATACCGAATGTCGGTACACTAAATATCTTCAGACGGGCGTTCGTTGCGGCGGGGTGGGATCGCACTGCGTCCTTGAATTCTTGCTACCTTGCAGCTTTGGAGCGCAGCCATGCTTCCCCAGATCAGAACCATTCTGTACACGACAGCATTGGGCAGCCACACCCGGCCAGTCTTCCGCTTTACCGTCGGTCTGGCCCGGCAGCACAATGCCCGGATCGTGTTATTGCATGTCGCCGAGCCACTCAATAATTCAGTCCGGTTTCTGATGGAATCCTATTTATCGCCGGAGAAGGCGCAACAACTCCACGAGGAAGCCACTACCGGCATTCTGCAAAAATTCCACCAGCGGCTGGAAGCGTTCTGCGAGGAGGAATTTGGCGCTACCCTCGAACAAACCGAGGTGATCTCGGAAATTCGCGTGGTCAGCGGCGTTCCTTACGAAGTGATCTTGCAGGAGGCCGACCGTTGCGAAGCCGATTTGATCGTTATGGGCGTTCATTCCGGCGGCACCCGGCGGATCGGGTTTCTCGGTTCAACGACTCGCCGCATTACCCTGCTGTCCAAACGACCAGTGCTGATCGTTCCGGTCGCCGACGCTGACCATAATGAATGGCCCGAAGCGCTTATTTAGGCGACGGTTATGGCTGACGGCGGCAGGGTGGCTGACCGTGGCGGGCGTTGCGCTGGGCGGAGAAGGAACGGTCTACACCTGGAAAGACGCCGGCGGACGGGTGCATTACAGCAACCGCCCGCCACCGGAAGGTCAGCCTGCTACGCCGGTGGAGCTGAACGCCAAGCCGGTGAAGGTGCAGCCGACCGAGCGCATCTACACCTGGACGGATGCTGAGGGCAGAATTCACTATGGCCCGCAACCCCCGCCCGATGTTCCGGCCAAGGAACTCCGCGAGGATGACAGTTCGCTGTCCACGATCCGCCCCGGCCCGCTGCGCCCCGGCGAACAACAGCGTTGGCAGGATTTGCAACAACGCCAGTAATTCCACCCGAAGGCCCCTTGCCATGAATCCAGATGACTATTGCCAAAACCTGGCGGCCCGGCGGGGTTCGGATTTTCACTACAGCCTGCTGGGTCAGCCGCCCGCGTCCCGGCAAACCTTGATCGCGGTGCAGGCGTTCTATCTCGAAACGACGGCGATTGCCGAGGAGTGTCGGGATCCGGGTGTAGCCCGCGACAAGCTCGACTGGTGGCGAACCGAGGCCGGACAGTTATTCGCCGGTGAGCCGCGTCACCCGATTACCCGCGCCCTGTGCCCACAACTGGCGGCATTCAACCTGCCGGAAGAGTACTTCCGGGAAATTCTGGATGGGGCGGCGATGGACCTGGAGTACGACGCCTATCCCAGCTTTACCGAACTGGCGCTGTACCTGCACCGGCTCGGCAGTACCCCGGCCTTGCTGACGGCGGAAATTCTCGGCTATCGGGATCGGCGGAGTACGCCCCGCTTTGCCCACGAAGCTGGCGGAGCGCTGTTGCTATTTGACCGGCTGTATGAGGTGCGGCGGTACGCGCAACTGGGCCGGTGCTACTTCCCGGAAGACGAGATGCGCCGCTTTGGGGTCGGGCCAGGCGATCTGCTGGCGGCGCAGACCACCGGGCGGGTTCAGCAGTTGTTCGCCTTTCAGGCCGAACGGATTTGCGACTATGGCCGCCGGGCACTGGAGCATCTGCCGGAGACGGAACGTCACGGCCAGTCCAGCCTGTTGATCCGCCTGGAGCTGGCGCTGGCACTGCTGACCGAGGTGGCCGACGATGGCTACCGGTTACTCGAACAGCGCATCAGCCTGACACCGCTGCGCAAGCTGTGGTTGGCCTGGCGGTTGCGTCGTCGTGAACAGCGCCGCTATCGACGGCTGGCGGCAAAACGATCCATTTGATGTTTCATTCTGCGGATAATCAGGGGGCATCGCCATGAAGGACTATCAACCTGCCGCTCAGTTGCTGAAAGACCGGGTGATTCTGGTGACGGGTGCCGGGGACGGCATTGGCCGCGCCGCCGCCTGTGGCTTCGGCGCTCACGGCGCTACGGTGATCCTGCTGGATCGCGCCGTTCGCCCACTGGAACAGGTTTACGACACCATTGAACAGGCTGGCGGCCCCAAACCGGCCATTTATCCGATGAATCTGGAGGGGGCGACGCCCAAGGATTATGCCGATTTGGCGCAGGTGCTGGAGGCTGAATTTGGCCGGCTGGACGGGCTGCTGCATAACGCCGCGCTGTTTGAGGGCTTGACGCCCATCGCCAATTACGACCTCGAACTGTGGTACCGCACCCTGCACGTCAATCTCAACGCCCCGTTTCTACTGACTCATGCGCTGCTGGGGCTGCTAAGTCGCGCCACTGATGCCTCGATCGTCTTTACTGCCGACCGGGTCAGCGAGGAAGGACAAGCGTATTGGGGCGCTTATGCGGTCGCCAAGGGCGGCGCACAAACCCTGATGAAAATCCTGGCCAGCGAGCTGGAGACCAATACGGCGATCCGGGTCAACAGCATCGATCCGGGCCAGGTTCGCACCGCGCTGACCCGGAAAGCCTATCCGGGGCGCAATCCGGCAATGTGGGTGGATCCCGAAACGGTGCTGAACGCCTATTTGTATCTGCTTGGACCGGACAGCCGGGGGATCACCGGCCAGATCCTCCGCGCTCAGGACTAGGTCGGCGCAAAACCAGTTTATCCAGCGAACATCCTGACTCACCAAGGCTTACCACTCATGGCTCCACCCCTGCCCTTACATCTGCTGGTGATTGATCTCGAAACCCGCCCGGATGTCGCCATTCTGCCCGAGGACCGCGCTCCTGAAGCGTTTCCGAAACCGATCCAGCATGAAATTATCACCCTCGGTTTCCTGCTGGCGCGGATCGAGCGCGACGGTGGCTATGAACGCTATGTAGTGCGGAAGCTCGGCTCCGCCAGTATCGTTGATCGCAGCGAACGGGAAATTCTGGCCGGGTTTTGGAGCATGGTGGATCGTCAGCGGCCCCGGGTAGTCACCTGGAACGGGCGCAGCTTCGATGCCGCCGTGCTTAAGCAGCGCTCGTTGATTCACGGCCTGACCGCGTACAACTGGCACCGCACCGACCCCCGGTTTGGCTATGACTACCGCTACGAAACCCACTGGCACTGCGACCTGATGGATGCGCTGAGCGATTATGGCGCTTCACCCCGGCTGGGACTGGATGAAGCGGCCCGTGCCCTCGGTCTGCCGGGAAAATGGAACGGCCACGGCGGCAATGTGGCGGAGCAGGCGGCTGCCGGCGATTACGCCGCGATCAACCGTTACTGCGAAGGCGATGTCCTCAACACCTATGTGCTGTATCTGCGCTGGGCTTACTTCAGTACCCGGCTCAGCGCTCACAGCCACAACGCTAGTGTCCAAAATCTGTTGGACACGCTGGAGGCTGGACGCGGGAAACATCTGCATTGGGGTGACTTCGCTGACCGCTGGCGGGCCAGCGCGCAACCCTGCCCGCTCTTGGTCGCCGAACCGATCGGCGAACCGGGGCCACAACCGCAGGAAGGGCATCTGCGCAGCGAGGATGTGTTGCCTTGAACCTGCGGCGTTGCGCCTGGTGCAGAACCGACCCGCTTTATCAGAACCCGGCCCGGAATTACTCCCGGCATGATCGACGGGATAATCGCCGCTTCTGAATGCGGCGACGAACTTTGGCCCATACCTTGGGCGCCATTATGGTTGGAACGCTGATTACGATGACGGCGTTGTTCTTCCTCAAGTGTCCGGCGGTAATCCCGGCTTGAGAGACTGGCGGATGGGTGCGGCGCGAGTTTCCAAGTCGTATCCAGTTTACCGGATGGACGCCCATGCTGCATTCAAACTCCGATATAATCCGCCGCCAAACCCGCTACCGGAGCATTCACTTTCATGCTGGACCCTAAACTGCTCAGAACCGAACTGGAATCCGTTGCCACTCGATTGGCGCGCCGCGGCTATACCCTCGATGTTGATTCCATCAGCATCCTGGAAACGCAGCGGAAAATATTACAAGTCCGTACCCAGGATTTACAAAACGAACGCAACACCCGCTCCAAGACTATCGGTCGGGCCAAGGCCAGCGGACAGGATCTTCAGCCCTTGCTCAACGAAGTCGCTTCTCTCGGCGATCAGCTCAAACAGGCCGAAAGTGAACTCGACGCAGTGCAAGCTCAGTTACTTGCACTGCAACTGAGCATTCCCAACGTGCCCCATGTCAGTACGCCCACCGGTCGCAATGAAGCCGATAATGTTGAGATCCGGCAGTGGGGCAATCCGCGTCATTTCGCATTTGAACCCCGCGATCATGTTGATTTGGGTGCGGAAGGCGGACTGAATTTTGAAGCCGCCGCCAAATTGACCGGAGCGCGCTTTGCGGTGATTCAAGGCGGACTGGCGCGACTGCATCGGGCACTCACCCAGTTCATGCTTGACCTGCATATTCAGGAACACGGCTACCGGGAAGTCTATGTGCCTTACCTGGTTAATGCTGACAGCTTGCGCGGCACCGGTCAGTTACCCAAATTTGAGGCCGATCTGTTCAAGATCAACAGTGGTGAACTTAGCTATTACCTGATTCCGACCGCCGAAGTGCCAGTGACCAATCTGGTGCGGGACAGTATTATTGAAGCGGATCGGTTGCCGCTGCGCTATGTCGCTCACACCCCGTGCTTTCGCAGCGAAGCCGGCTCTTATGGAAAAGATGTGCGCGGCATGATTCGTCAGCACCAGTTCGAGAAAGTAGAGTTGGTGCAAATCGTTCAGCCAGAACGCTCTTACGCCGCACTGGAAGAACTGACCGGTCACGCCGAAACCGTGTTGCAGCGACTGGAACTGCCGTACCGGGTCGTCGCGCTCTGCGCCGGCGACATCGGTTTCTCCTCCGCCAAAACCTACGATCTGGAAGTGTGGCTGCCCGGCCAGCAGAAATACCGGGAAATTTCTTCATGCAGCAACTTCGAGGATTTTCAGGCGCGGCGACTGCAAGCGCGGTGGCGTAACCCGGCTACCGGCAAACCGGAACTGGCGCACACCCTGAATGGTTCCGGGCTGGCCGTGGGGCGGACCTTGGTTGCGGTGATGGAAAACTATCAGGATGAACGCGGGCGAATCGAAGTTCCAGCGGCACTCAGGCCCTATCTGGGCGGATTGGACTTCGTGGTTCCAGACGGGCGCTGAGTCACCAAAAGCGCACATTCACACGGTGTCGAAAAAGCCTATCGCCCATTTGAATCAACTGAGTCCCCATCAGCGGTGCGCCAATGTGCAGCATGGCCGTGCTTTCAGTACGGAGACCGGCATTGCGATCCCGTAAAGTCGTCATAAACAGTTACCCGTGATTGCAGCGCTAATAGCGGAGCGAGGCCGTGCTAAAATGCGGTTTTCGGCGAGTTTTTCGCCTTCAGCGACAGGAATAAATTCAGCCATGATTGTCATTCTCGATCCCGGTATTACCGAACAGTCCGAAGCCTACCGACGGACCCTTGATTACTTGTCCCGCTTGCCCGATGTCACTGCCCGTGTGCATAACATCCAGGGCGCTCAGCAGACGTTGACCGAAATTTACCTGATCGGCGATACCCGCAAATTGTCCGCCGAGGAGATCAGGGTGTTGCCGGGGGTAGAGCGGGTGATCCGAGTGTCAGAAGAATACCGGATTCTGGGGCGACATCAGGATGGGCAACGAACCAGTGGTTTTGAGTACAACGGGGTGCTGTTCAGCCAGGATAATCTGAATGTATTTGCCGGGTTATGCGCGGTCGATACCCCGGAGCATGTTGAGCAGATGCTCAAGGCGCTGCGGGATCACGGCCAGGTCTGCACCCGGATGGGCGCGTATAAACCCCGCACCAGTCCCTACGCCTTTCAGGGCCACGGTAAGGCCTGTTTACCCTATGTATTTGAGTTGGCGGGGAAGTACGGAATCAAGGTTGTTGCGATGGAAGTGACCCACGAAAGCCATGTCGAGGAGATCCACGAGTGTCTGGAGCAGACCGGTCAGCCGACCGGAGTGATGGTGCAAATCGGCACCCGCAATACCCAGAATTTCGAGCTGCTGAAAGCAGTCGGGCGGCAGCAGGAGTTTCCGGTGCTGTTCAAGCGCGGCTTCGGCATTACCCTGAATGAGTCGCTCAATGCTGCCGAATATCTGGCCAGCGAGGGCAATTCGCGGGTGGTGTTCTGCCTGCGCGGAGTGAAGACCAACATGGGCGACCCACACCGAAATCTGGTGGATTTTAGTCATGCGCCTGTGTTGAAGCGACTGACCCGAATGCCAGTCTGCGTCGATCCATCGCACTCCGTCGGCACTCGTGAGCGGTCGCCGGACGGCATTCTCGATCTGATGCACGCCGCCGTGCAGGGGATAGTGGCCGGGGCGAACATGGTGCTGATTGACTTTCACCCGGAGCCCGCCAAAGCACTGGTCGATGGACCACAGGCAATGCTGCTGGGTGAGTTAGGCTGGTTTCTGGAGGATGTAGCGCTGGCGCGGGAGTGCTATGAACAACGTCAGGCTTTAGCAGAACGGCGGGCTAGTTAAAGCCGTTTTAAAGGTGGAGTCCGGCTACGGCAACAAGACCTTCCGCGCCTGATTCAACCGTGCCGCCAAATAAGCCGATCCGCCATGATCGGGATGCAAGCGCTGCATGAGCCGACGGTAACTAGCTTGAATCTCTTCCTGACTGGCACCCAGTGACAAACCCAACACTTCATAGGCTTCCACCCGGCTCATGGCACTTTCGTGCGAGGCCGGGCGGGTAGCATCGGCGGTTTCCGCCTGCCGAAACTGTTCTCGCCACTCTGTATTACCTTGCCGATCCAGCCAGGCTTCCAGCACTGCAATCGATTCCTGGTCAACCTGACATTCTCGCCACAGCGCCAATAACTCCTGAGGAGTCAAATCAGGCAATAACCGACCAGCAAAGCGACCGGTTTGAACAACGCCCGACATCACCCCGGCGGCATGATCCAAAGTCATTCGTAAAAAGCGGGTTGTTACTTCAGACGTTCTCGCTACGCACGGCGGTGCTGTTGTGGAGGGTAGTGGCGCATTCAACCAACGCAACAGAAAAGGCGCTAATATAGTCAGTAAAGGCAAAGCAATTTCAGCGCCGCCCCGCACGATCAATAACAGCAATACTGAACCAACGCCAATCGTCGCGACAATGCGCCGAAGCCGCTGACTCCAGCCCAACCGGCGCAATCGGCGTAACAGAAAATAAGCCCCAATCAACAGGGCAACTAACAGAATCAGCCGCGGCAACATAAACTGGCCTTACTTGGACCGGGTCAGTTGACAAAGTAATTCACGCTGCTGACCGAGAGTCGCCAGCGCCTGATGACCACCGGCGGCATAGACTGCAACCGCGCGTAATAACTCACGCAATTGCCGAGCGCTGCCCGCGTCAAAACGACAATAAGCCCCATGCGTCAGCCGGGCGATTTCCTGGAAACCCTGCGTTGCTTTCAAGTCATTGCCCTCCTGAAAAGCAAACACAGGCACTCCCAGCAGACCCAGTTCACCGGCAAAATGACAAAGCGGATCCACCGGTTCCTCCAGACAATCACCGACCAGCGCCAGCGCATTGACGCGCTGACGCCGGGTTTCCTGAAGCGCATGTTGCAATACCCGACCGACTTGAGTGAGTCCGCCACAACAGTGTACTGCGGTCATTCGCCGCTGCAATTCCGCGGAGTCAATCAACCACGGTTCAGCTTTAAATTCGCCATAGCCACGATACCAGACCAGTTGAATTGCCAACCCGCCCGGTTCCGCCACCGCTGCAAACATCTCTCCCTGCAATTGACAGGCGCGATCCCAAGTCGGCTGGCGGCTGGCAGTCGCGTCCAGAGCAAAGATTAACCGACCCCGGACCGCAGCTACTGCGGGAACACGAGCCGCTTGGCGCAAAAACTCCACAACCTCGGTCATAGTCGATTGCATTGATTTCACAGCAGCCACCATTTTTGACCAGTTATTCATCAATCGCCAGATGATTAATCCAGTTCCGTTGTTGAAAGCTCGATGCGTGTATTTCGATTAACGGAAATTCCGTTTTCAGCAAACTCAGTTCCAGCGCCGCTATAGTCCGTTGATATTAACGACTATTTTTCAATATCCACACACAGTTTTGGTTCTCTGGGAATCTCAGGAAATTAATTATACTTAAAACCATAATGTTAGTTGAGGCAAGTAATTTTTTATGCCTCAATAAATTCAGGAATAATCTGGTAAGTCTATGATTTTTTCATGCGTATAAAGAATATCCTGAAAGATCTAAATAAATGTGCCAGCAGTTCCCGGCCCCTTGATTTGTGATTGATTTGTAAGAAGTTTTTATGTATAACCAGAGTTGCATTGAGAAAAATAGCATTACGATTTAATAATCTGCAAAAAGAGACCGGGAACTGCTGGTAAATTTGATGCCCGCGTTCTCGCTAAATGAGGTCAAGATGGAACTCGAATGGCTGGCTCAGTCGTTCGTGCGCGTCCATCCGCCGAAACAGGAGAGCATCGGCACCGAGGGTGCAGGCGATGGCAATAGGTCTATGCTTCTGAGTAGCAGCCATGTTTTAAACCTCTTTGCTTTCCATGAAGGCTAGATCAAAATTTCCACAAATAAAACCCCGAGGCTACTTAATAAGTAGCTTGGAAGTTTATCCATTACTTCAACAAGACGTAAGTCCCCGGCGCATCGCCCACCGGATGCAGACCTTTATCGGGAGCGCCCAATGGCGGCGGCGATACCTGATGTTCAGCCGAATGCTGGATCAGCCAATCCTGCCAGGCTGGCCACCACGAACCTTGCTGTTTAGGCGTCGTCGCCTGCCAAGTATCCGGATCGATGTAGCGATCCTGATCGGTACGGCCCGCGACCTGATAAACCCGCCGGCCATGACCGGGTTCACTGACAATCCCGGCGTTGTGTCCACCGCTGGTCAATAAAAACACCAATTCATCAGCATCCGCCAGCAAATTAATTTTGTAGACCGACCGCCACGGTGCGACATGATCCTGCTCGGTAGCGACAATGAAGATGGGGGCATGAATGTCGGTAATCGCGATGCGCCGAGGAGCCTTGGTCAGACCGGCTATGGACAGGATGATGGTGCGCGAGTTTAGCCGGGGCTGTGCTGGTAGCGGGCGGTTGGACTGCGGGAGTCGGGGTTGTTTCATTCGGGTTTGCCATGACGATGCACCTCCGTCGAGTCTATTTCAGACTTGTGCCACTTTTTTATACTCATGAAGCGGGCGAAAACCTTGTTCTAACGCTGAGCGGCGGTCCGGGGCTGATTTCCCGGAACCATGCCATTATCAACCCTCCGAGCGCGGTTGTTCCTCCATGAAAAATCCTCCTCATAAATCTTTCTGTGACACGAACCATAGCGTGGACAAACACAATTAGTATCTTTTAGCAAAATCAAATATTTGGGTGAAGACAACGATCCGGTCTTACACAGCAAGTCCTCGTTATCACAAAAAAATTCAGAAGAGGAGAATCGCAGGTTATGGCGGGGTGAAGGATAACGCTGAAAAAACAAAGCCCGCCGGGATTGCCGGCGGGCTTTTTTATGAGAAACGGTTATCGAGTAATGACAATAGCATTCGCCGCTGCCCGACCGTTGTTAATTTCATTACTCTCCGTGACTACCCCATTTTTGTCCGCGTAGGCTCCAAAATAGTAGGTGCCTAGAGCCAAATTGGCGGGAATTTGAATTTGCCCCCCGCAAGTGATGCTCGCCCCGGCAACCAGATTGCCGGTATTGCAACCCCATCCCGTATAAATATCACTAAGGGTGATCGCCGTATCTCCGGAAAACATCAGTGCCAACAAGGAAGTCGGCGCAGAAGCTGAGCCTTGATTCTTTACGGTCACTGAAACTGTGATCAAGCCGCTTACCTTGCCGGTCGACGGACTACTAACTGCCGTCACGATCAGATCAGATTTGGCAATGGATTGGTTAAAGGTTGCAGTGACCGTCTTGGCGGCGGACATGGTGACAGTGCAGGTAGTTCCACTGACCGAGCCGCAGCCGCCCCAACTGGCGAAGGCGGAACCGGCTGCGGGCACCGCGGTGAAAATTACGTTGCCACTGAAGCTAGATGAACAGGCCGTGCCACAGTTGATCCCGGCGGGGCTGCTGGTGACCATTCCGGTGCCGGTGCCTGCTTTGGCGACGGTTAGCGCATAAGTAGCGGGTTGGCTGGATGTAACGACGATAGCGTTCGCCGCTGCCCGACCGTTGTTAATTTCATCACTCTCCGTGACTACCCCTTTTTTGTCCGCATAGGCTCCAAAATAGTAGGTGCCTGGAGCGAGATTGGCGGGAATTTGAATTTGCCCCCCGCAAGTGATGCTCGCCCCGGCAACCAGATTACCGGTATTGCAACCCCATCCCGTGTCAATATCGCCAAGGGTGATCGCCGTATCTCCGGAAAACATCAGTGCCAACAAGGAAGTCGGCGCAGAAGCTGAGCCTTGATTCTTTACGGTTGCAGAAACCGTGATCAAGCCGCTTACCTTACCGGTCGACGGACTACTAACCGCCGTCACGATCAGATCAGATCCGGCAGTGGATTGGTTAAAGGTTGCAGTGACCGTCTTGGCGGCGGACATAGTGACGGTGCAGGTAGTTCCACTGACCGAGTCGCAACCGGCCCAATTAGCGAAGGCGGAACCGGTCACAGGCACCGTGGTGAGGATTACGTTGCCGCTGAAGTTATATGAACAGGTCGTGCCCGTGCCACAGTTGATCCCGGCGGGGCTGCTGGTGACCATTCCGGTGCCGGTGCCTGCTTTGGCGACCGTGAGTGGATAAGTCCCAGTCCCACTAACCGATATGCATGAGGGATTAGTGTTGGCGACCGCGGCTACATAGCTGCTGATTTGGCTACTGACACGGCTGGCTGCAATGCCATACTGGTGATCAAGGCCAAACTTGAGGGCGATATTCGCCATACCGCCGCCAAGCAGGTGGCAATAACTCATGATGGTGCCGTTGCCAGTATTTGGCGTTCCGCCAGAAAGTGCGTTGATGCCTGGTAGATATCCGCTAGTGCAGGCATCAACCGGATTGCTGTTATTGCCGATACCCTGATAGTCATGGGTGTGGAGCGAATTGAAGTTATGTCCAATTTCATGGGTGACGACGACCAGATCCCAGACTGGCTGGGGATTGCTGATCTGAAAATCGCCGCTAAGATTGGCGCTATAACCGTAGCCGTAACTGCTGCACAGCGCACCCAAATAAGCTATTCCGCCGCCCAGGCTGCGCGCACTCAGAAAATGAGCAGTTGCGCGGTTGATGCTTTGCCGGTTGGCGTTCCAGTAATTCTCGAAACTCTGCAAGCCTTGCAGGGTGCTAGTGTGGTTCCAAGGATCGGCGGTCTGCCAAAGGCTGATATAGCCTACGGTAAGTTTGGAGCTGGCTTCCCGTTGATAGATAGTTGAGGCATAGGCGAACAGATTGCCGATGTAGGATGTTGCGGCGCTGGTACTGCCGCTGAACAAAGCCAAGAACTCGTTATCGGTCTCAATAGCCACAGGGACATTATAAAATTGCCCTGCTGGCAACGATTTCGGGATGAATGCTTCCGAAGCCATGTGACGGGGAGTGCGCAGAGCTGCGGGAAGTTTGTCGAAACTGCACTGGAGCGGGGTAACGTCATTCGCCAAACCGCTTTGCCGAAGTTCGCGGCTGGTTAAACCAACCGGCGACCCGCCGGCTTTGGCACCGCCCGCCACAATCCAGAATTTCTCTTCATCTTGTACGATCCCCTGCATATTGCCGGAGGGATCGGCGGAGAGTACGGCCAGCGAATCCGGTCTTCCGGTGATTTTGCCACGAAAATAAGCGGTTGCCGGTACTGGCAGGATGTCCTGGCCGTTCTCACGATGAACCACAATGCGGGCATCAGGCTCGAATACTGTGAAGCGTTCCAGCTCCAGGATAACCGGCAAGCGTTCCTGATCGAGCAACACTTTTTCCAGCCTCACGAATTGACCTATGGCCACTCGTGTTAACACCTCGGCTTGCACAGTCTCCATGTCAGCGACGTATTGAACCAAGGAGATAGATTGCTCGGATGCTTCCGCCGCATGAAGCACAGCGACATCTTGCGTGTGGGTGTCGGAATCTTTAAAAATCGGCGTTAAATCAGCCGACCAAGCGGGACCAGCAAGGATTACCCATGCTACTGAACCCAAGAGAGCTCCAAGCGGAGCAAAACGGACGCGGCGCGAACAACCGCTATTGACAAAACACTGAGAGAACTTGCTGATAGCCATGACTGCACTCCTGGAGGTTGTGCGGTCCTAGGCCAGCCATAAGCAGGGGTACCAGTAAACGCTGAAGATCAAAAAAGCGATTCATCTGGCGGTTCCGCTATCATAGGGCTGTACCCCTTAGACCGGTAACTTTGCGCCACTACCTTTCAGTAGTTTTGCCGTTTTCAGATTTAATCCTTATAGCTTGTTCCGATGAACTTTTGCAAAGGACTTGACAATTTAGGCAATAATTGTACCAATTATGATTTTTCCATGCAATCCTGGGTGTTATTTATAATGAACTGATTATTATTATAATTTATCAATTTTATGCCGGGAGTACGGCTTGAGAACTCGTTATAAAAGTGCTGAAAATTATCCTACTGATCCATGATCACCTATTTCCGACAGTCAAAAAAAGTTTTTTATATTCAATGTGATATATAGGCATATTGTATACTGAGGCAAAAAAATGCTCATTAAAATTCAATGAGTTGCAAAAGTGAGCGAAAGTACGGCGATCAAGTGACCTTTAACGTCATATAGTGCCTATATTTATAAAAAAGATCGGTGCGAGGCAGGTTTTTTGTGGATGAAAGATCGGAGAAAAGTTGCCGGACTGCTGATTACAATGCCTGCACCCGTCCCGGTTTTAGCAACACTCAACAGGTAAGTAGCCGTGCTGCGGTTGAAAGTCGCGGTGACGTTCTTGGCGGCACTCATGGTGATTTTACAGACCCTTGTTCCAATACAGGCTCCAGTCCGCCCGGCAAAAATCGACCCGGCAGCGGACGTAGGAATCAAAGTAACGAGGGTACTCATCGGGAAGGACTTGCTACAAATCAAGCCGCAATTGATTCCCGCCGGACTGCTGGTTACAATGATTGGTAGTGGCTATATAGAAAAAGGCTGCGATCAAGTCGTTGGACATCGCCAGAAGAAAAAAGGGATGAGTTGGCGTGAAGCTGGAAGTCGAAGTTTAGGAATTTTAAAAGTTGCAGAACTGAACCATCAATGGGCGCAATTTGGTTTCCCATAGAAGCGGCTAACGATTCGGCAAACTTGCGGCTTGCTTCAACTTCATAAGCGATCACAGGAAAATGTACTCGAGGGATTTTTTCGCATTGTCATAACCCATGTGGTTGCCAGGCGACATTGTGCGATACTGACTACAATCTACCCACACAAACCAATGAGGAGCTTAATGATGACTGCAATGCGGGCGGACGCTGGTCGCGGCTGGAGCTGGATCGTTGAGGGCTGGCGGTTGTTTGTCAAAGCGCCGGGCGGATGGATCGTGATCCTGTTGATTTATTTCGGGATTAATTTTGTACTGTCGCTGATTCCCCTGATTGGCGGATTAGCCTATCTATTGCTGTCGCCAGTGCTGACCGGTGGAGTCCTGTACGGTGCCGATACTCAGGCGCGGGGCAAAGCGCTGGACATCAGCCATCTGTTCCGGGGGTTTCGGGATCAGGAACGGATGGGACCGCTGGTGATGTTGGGGTTGATCAGCCTGGCCGGCTATGCGCTGATGGTCCTGATAGCGGTCGGCTTCGTTGGCGGCGGTTTAGCCACCGGGATAGTGATGGACAACGCGGGACAGGACTTCTCCCCGGAAATGATCGAGGGATTGTTTGGCGCTGGTTTTATGGTGCTGGTTCTGGTGGAACTGACGATCTGGGCGGTGATCCTGATGGCGATGTTTTATGCCATTCCACTGGTGATGCTGGATCGGCAAGATGCCTGGACAGCCGTGCAGGACAGCATCGCCGCCTGCTGGATCAATATGTGGCCGCTACTGGTTTTTGGCCTGATCGGGCTGGTACTCGCGGTGATTGCGGCAATTCCCTTCGGCCTCGGGTTTCTGATGTTGTGGCCAGTGATGAGCTGCGCAGTTTACGCCAGTTATCGGGAAGTTTTTGCAGAACCCGCGCCGACTCGAGTGACGCTGAGGAAATAGACGACCTGGTTTGGAATGAGCTGAAAACACCGGCGCAGTCCGGTCAATTTAGACTGCGCCGGTTAGTGTTGGAGTATAAAACACACTTACTGCGCTTAGAACTTGAACTCCTCGATCAGTAGCTGGAGCTGCAACAGCGCATGGGTGTCGATATTCAGGATGCGGAGACCGGAATCGTAAAAATCCGGATTAACATCCCGTCCGCACCAGAGGCTTTCCGCTTCCAGATGGATACGCTGATTGGTGCCACTCTCTTTAGGAACATCCACTGAGAGCCGTAACAGTTGGTTAGGCCGGATCGGTTTATCGCTGACCAGCCGGATCCCGTCCTTATTGATGTCAACGACATGACCGATTATTTCTTGAGTGTCCTGGTTATAGACGCGCAGGTACAAAACCAGATACCAACGTTTGACCCGACGTTTATCAGCGCCAGAGAGTTCGGGACTCATGGCAACCTCTTGATGGCAAGTGTGGACTGTAGAAACACCATCCTTGAAACGGACGGCGAAATAGGGGGAGTAAAACCACAACTCCCGGACCGCACGGGAAGATCATTCATTATCAGGCGCTCAAGTGGGCACCGCGGGATTGAGGCTATAGACCACGGTCAGCCTAGCCTGATCCAGCACATGGTTTTTTATCGCAACCAGAATTTCAGGGCCAGTGAAAGCGCCGTCCACCGGGACGCGATCTACGTCCAGCGCATAGAGCGTGAATAGATAGTGATGGATGATGCTGTCGTTCCACGGTGGACACGGCCCATCGTAACCGAAGTAATCGCCGGCCATCGCCGGATCGCCAGCGAACCATTCCCGGTAATTATTGACGCCTTGCCGAACGCCGCGTGGTCCTGCCGGTCCCGCTTTACCGCCGGGGGTAATGCCTTGCGAGAATTCTCCCGCCAGAATGTGCGCGGGTTCGGGCGGCAAATCGACCAGAATCCAGTGAAAAAAGTCCATGCGAGGCAAATCAGCCGGCACCTGCCGCCCCTCCTGATTGACATCGTCAGCCCGGGTTGGCACATCCGGATCGTGGCAGATCAATGCGAGCGCGCGCGTTCCAAGCGGCAGATCGCTCCAGGCTAACGGGGGATTGGTGTTAGGACCGAGCGCGACATGCTGTTCCGGATCGACGATGCCAAACGCATAGTCGACGGGGATCGGCTGCTGATCGCGCAATACGGAACTGGTCAGTTTCATCAGAATCTCCGCGAGAAACCCCGTCCTTTGGAAGGGGGATGGATGGCGGCGGGCATCGGGAACGATGGGGTTACCCGTCCGCACCGGTTGTTATAACGATCGGTGATTTCGATCGCCCGATCCTTTACCATCATAATAGCGCATACACCGATACCCATAACATGATCCATCTGCGCCATTGTTGCCCAAGCCAGCCGGTCTTCTGCTGACGCAGTCGAGCGCTTGGAGCGCGGATAGGGAGCCGTTGAACCGATGAGCGATGAAATCTCGCGCAGTGAAACCGGGGAGCCAGCCCCGCTGGAGCCGATCGCGACTCAAGCCGGGCTGGATGAGGGCCTGCAAACCTTGGAGCAGTCGCCGCTGCGATCGCCTGCGCCGGGTGGAAACATGGCCCCTAAACCCCCGGTTACCCGGATGCCGATGGGCAAGAAAGGCCAGCGGGTCACTTTCCAACGGGCACCGCTTAAAACCACGCTGCACATGGTGGGGCTGTTGCTCATCATGGTCAGTGTCACCATGCTTCCGCCGATGGGACTTGCCTGGTGGTACGACGGTTATACGGTGGTCGTACCCTTTGCTGAATCGCTAGGCGCTATGCTGGGCCTCGGTCTGCTGTGCTGGTTACCCGTCTGCCGGTTCAAGATTGATTTGCGCAATCGAGATGGCTTTATCGTGGTAGTGGCGTTCTGGTTTCTGCTGTCACTGCTCGGCGCTTTGCCGTTTGTGCTGTCCGACAACCCGCACATGGCGTTTGTCGATGCGGTGTTCGAGACTGCCTCCGGGTTGACCACCACTGGTGCCACTGTTCTCTCCGGCCTTGATGCGATGCCCAAGGCGATTGTGTATTACCGGGCGCAACTGAATTTTCTCGGCGGGATGGGCATCGTGGTGTTGGCAGTGGCGTTGTTGCCCATGCTCGGCATTGGCGGCATGCAGCTCTACAAGGCGGAAACGCCGGGGCCGATGAAGGATGAAAAGCTGACGCCGCGCATTACCGAGACCGCCAAAAATCTTTGGTATATTTATGTCGGTCTGAATGTACTCTGTACCCTGTCGTTTTGGGCAGGAGGCATGAGTTTTTTTGATGCCCTTTGCCATAGTTTTGCCACAATAGCGCTCGGCGGATTTTCCACTCACGACTCCAGCATCGGTTATTTTCAAAGTCCAACGATTGAATTGATCGCCGGTTTTTTCTCGATTGTGGCGGCAGTCAATTTTGCCCTTTATTTTCTGGCTTGGCGTTCACGCAGCTTGGAAGCTATTTTCCGCGATGCCGAGTTTAAGTTCTGCATGGCGGTGTTCGGCGGAATTATTATGGTGGCTTGCGGCTACCTGTATTTCAGCGGCAAATTTCCCCTGTGGGAATCGATATATCACGGCTTTTTTCAAACGGCGTCAATCATCACTGATAATGGGCTGGTGACGATCGGTTATCCAGCAGATTGGCCATTATTCGTTCCTTTATTGCTGCTGTTAGGCAGCTTTTTTGGCGGTTGTGTGGGCTCAACTTGCGGTGGCATCAAGGCAATGCGCTTTCTGTTGCTGTACAAGCAGAGTGTGCGCGAGGCCCGGTTATTGATTCGGCCCACTGCTCAGATAGCCGTCAAACTGGGCAGTCACGCCATCCCAGATCGGGTCATGCATGCGGTTTGGGGATTTTATTACCTGTATATTTTTAGCTATTGTTTTTTCTCGCTGACGCTGACCGCGCTAGGTGTAGATATGGTGACCGCATTCGGCTCAGTGGCCGGCTGCATGAACAACATGGGGGTGGGTTTGGGTGAAACCGCCGGCAACTTTGCACCACTGGGTGATACAGCCATTTGGGTGCTGTCGTTGTCGATGCTGGTTGGCCGACTGGAAGTGTTTCCGCTACTTCTGATTTTTTTGCCGGATTTCTGGAAGTAATCCCCTTTCAGCACCCAGCCGATCCAGAAATCGCAAATCCAGATGTTCGGCAATGGCGTCCGCTAGTCGATTAATGCCGTCTTCACGCAATTGCCGATAATCAGGTGTTTCCCGCACTGCCAGTCCTGCCCAGTGCAATAACGCATCGCGGGCGGACGCTGCATCAAATAATCCATGCAAATAAGTGCCGAAAATTTGTCCATCATCGGACACCGCGCCATCCAGCCGCCCTTCACTGAATTGAATCGCTGGCTTTGCCAAAGCAGGGCCGATGCTGATTCCGGCATGAATTTCATAGCCCGTCACAAAAGCCGCATTAACCGTCAAATAACCTTCAACGCGCCATAATTGTTTTTCTGGTTCCAACGTGGTTGTAAAATCCAGAAAGCCGAGTCCTGGACTGCTGCCGGGTTCGCCTTCCAGTCCGGCTGGATCGTGAATCCACGTTCCCAACATCTGAAAGCCGCCACAAATCCCAATCAGCTTGCCACCATAGCGCAAATGGTGGTTAATTTGCCCATCCCAACCTTGATCGTGCAGGCGCTGCAAATCACTGCGAGTGCTTTTGCTGCCGGGCAAAATGATCAGATCGACTGGCGGAATGGACTCACCCGCCCGCACCCAGATAACTTCGACCTGCGGATGCAGCCGCAATGGATCAAAATCAGTGTGATTGCTGATGCGCGCTAATACCAGCACCGCAACACGCAGTCGTTCGCTATCTTTAGCAACAGTAGACTCACCCGGCAGGGCATCCTCGGCTTCCAGATGCAAGCCTTGCAAATACGGCAATACCCCTAAGACGGGTTTGCCGGTTTCTCGCGTGAGCCAGTCCAGTCCCGGCGTCAGCAGACTCACATCGCCCCGAAAGCGGTTAATGATCAATCCAGTCACTCGCGCCCGTTCACTCTCCGCCAACAGCGCCAGAGTCCCGTATAAATGCGCGAAGACTCCGCCGCGATCAATATCGCTGACCAGCCACACTGGACAATCCACCGCCTCGGCAAAGCCCATATTGGCAATATCCTTATCGCGCAAATTGATTTCCGCCGGACTGCCGGCACCTTCCACCAGCACCACGTCATAAGCGGCGCACAACCGTTGATAAGAGTCCAGCACGGCCTGCATCGCTATCGGCTTGTAATCGTGATAACGGCGGGCATCCATATTCGCTAACGCCCGGCCTTGAATAATCACCTGAGCGCCAATATCAGTGTTGGGTTTAAGCAATACCGGATTCATATCGGTATGTGGCTCCAGAAAAGCCGCTTGTGCTTGCACCGCCTGAGCGCGGCCGATCTCGCCGCCGTCCACGGTCACGGCGCTGTTCAGGGCCATATTTTGCGGTTTAAAAGGAACGACCCGCACCCCGCGCCGGGCCAGCAATCGACATAAACCAGCGACCATGACGCTTTTGCCAGCGTCGGAAGTGGTGCCTTGAATCATTAGAGTTTTAGCGTTCATGGCGGGATTTTGACTGAAACGGTTGGTTTTTGGCTACACTAGCGGGCCTTATCCCTGACCCGGATCACCGATGCGCTTGAAAAATAACCATTACCGCTGGCCCCTTATGTCGTGGGCAAGGAAAATTTGATGCTCACCGCGCTGCTGTGTCTAGGCGCGGCCCTGTTGGACCGGGCGCTCGGCGAACCGCGTCGCTGGCATCCGCTGGTCGGCTTTGGTTGGCTGGTGCAACGGGTCGAGGCGCTGGGATACGGGCCGCCGGACCTGAGCTACAGCGCCCGCCGTGAACGCGGCATCTTCGCCGTCATGCTGCTGCTGGTTCCTTTCACCATTGCGGCCTGGCTGTTGGCATGGCTGCCGCTTATTGGCTTGGCGGTCGCGCTGGGTTTGCTGTATCTGGCGATCGGCGCACGCAGTTTGACTGAACACGCCGAAGCGGTGGCGGCAGCGCTGCAAACTGGCGATCTGCCATTGGCACGCGAAAAGGTGGCGCTGATTGTCAGTCGCGATGCCGCCGATCTGGATGAGGAAGGAATTAGCCGAGCCACGGTGGAATCGGTCCTGGAAAATGGCTGCGATGCGATTTTCGGGGCGCTATTCTGGTTCGTGCTGACTGGCGCGGCGGGGGTGGTGCTGTACCGGCTGGCGAATACGCTGGATGCGCGGTGGGGCTATCGGACGCCGCGTTATCTGCACTTCGGCTGGGCGGCAGCGCGGCTCGATGATGGGCTGAACTGGCTGCCCGCGCGGTTGACCGCGTTGAGTTATATGTTGGTTGGATCAAAACCAGCCTTGGCTTGGCAGTGCTGGCAAGCGCAAGCCCCGAACTGGAAAAGTCCGAATGCTGGCCCGGTGATGGCGGCGGGTGCTGGCGCATTGGGTTTGGCGTTGGGCGGGCCGGCCTGTTATCACGGTCAATGGCAATCACGGCCGCCGTTGGGCGAAGGTCTGGCCCCTTGCGCTGAGGATATCGGGCGGGCAGTCAAACTGGTGCAACGGGCGATGTGGCTGTGGCTGGCGGTGATCGTCGGCGGAGGATGGGCGCTTGCTTGAGCATGGCGGGGGGTTGCGGGCGGCAGCGGCCCGTTACGGAATTGCGCTCGGCGACTGGCTGGATTTGTCTACCGGCATCAACCCGCACGGCTGGCCGGTTCCGCCAGTTCCGCCGACGGTCTGGCAACGCTTGCCGGAACTGGACGACGGGCTGGAAACAACAGCGGTGGCCTATTACGGAACGCCGCAGGTGTTACCGGTTGCGGGTTCACAAGCCGCGATTCAGGCGTTGCCCCGCTTACGCAAACCCGGCCGGATCGGCGTCCTCCAGCCCAGTTATGCCGAACACGCCCACGCTTGGCGAGGAGCCGGACATCAGCTTGAATTATTGCCGCCTGATCAACTGGAAGCTGCGGCAGATCGGCTGGACGCGCTGGTCTTGGTCAATCCCAATAATCCTACCGGGCAGCGTTTTGATCCGGCATTGCTGCTGGAGTGGCGGGCGCGACTGGCGGAACGCGGCGGCTGGCTGGTGGTGGATGAGGCGTTTATGGATGCCACGCCTGAGCAAAGTCTCACGATCCAGATGGGTCTGCCGGGGCTGATCGTGCTGCGCTCGCTGGGCAAGTTCTTTGGTCTGGCCGGAGCGCGGGTCGGCTTTGCGCTGGCCGAACCCGAATTGCGGGAGCGGTTGCAGGAAGCGCTGGGTCCGTGGCCGGTGAGTGGGCCGAGTCGCTGGATGGCAACTCAAGCCTTGGCGGATCGGGACTGGCAGGCGCGCACCCGGTTGTGGCTGGAGCAGGTGGGCAAGCGGCTGGCGGATTTGCTGCGACGGCAGCGGTTGCCGGTCGCTGGTGGAACCGGGCTGTTTCAGTGGGTTCCCATGCCGGAAGCCGATTTTTGGCAGGACGCTCTGGCGCGACGGGGAATTCTGGTGCGCCGCTTTAACGATCCACCGGGTTTACGCTTCGGATTGCCAGGCGCGGAGTCGCATTGGCGACGGCTGGAATTAGCACTGACTGGAGTGCGCGCCGAGCGGTTACGGTAACAATGACCCGATTTCACCCCTAAGCACTGATTAGGAGAACGCAAGATGGCGTTGAATCCGCAATTACACTTCATCAGCGAGCAAGATTATCTGGCCGGCGAACGGATCAGCCCGATCAAGCATGAGTACATTAATGGCGATGTTTATGCGATGGCGGGGGCGAGCGTCAATCACAACAGAATTACCGTCAATGTGCTGCGCAACCTCGGCAATCACCTGGAAAATACCCCATGTGAACCGTTCTCTTCCGACATGAAAATCAAGGCTGGAAATGATTTTTTTTATCCGGATGTGATCGTGGTCTGTCATCATCAGAATAACGATTTGTACTATACCGAAACACCGATCATCATCGTTGAAGTATTGTCCAAATCAACCCGCAGAATGGACCAGACTCTGAAACGTCAGGCCTATCAAACTTTGCCTGGTTTTGAGGAATATGTGCTGATTGAGCAGGATTTAGTGGATGTTGAAATCTGCCGACGAGCTAATCATTGGCAGTCTGAACATTATTATCTGGGCGATGTGGTTTATTTCGCCGCAATTGACCTGCATTTGCCAGTTGGGGCCATTTATGCCCGGGTCGTTAATCCTGATATGCAGGAATTTTTAGCTCGCAGTCATCAGGAATCAACCTGAACCCTCCCTGGATGATGGAGAAATCAGTATGGCGTTGAATCAGCCGTTACACTTCATCAGCGAGAAAGATTATCTGGCCGGCGAACTGATGAGTACGGTGAAGTATGAGTACATCCATGGTGATGTTTACGCGATGGCAGGAGCCAGTAAAAATCACGATAAAATTGCAGGTAATATATTTGCAAAATTTCACCTTCATCTGGAAAAAACCGTGTGTATGCCGTTTTCTTCCGATGTGAAAGTTAAAGTTGAAAATGATTATTTTTATCCTGATGTCACGGTGGTATGCGACGAAAATTCCGGGGATTCGTACTACACTGAATCACCGATCATCATCGTTGAAGTATTGTCCAAATCAACCCGCAGAATAGACCAGACTCTGAAACGTCAGGCCTATCAAACCTTGCCCAGTCTTAAGGAATATGTGTTGATTGAACAGGACTCAGTGGATGTTGAAATCTGCCGACGAGCTAATCATTGGCAGTCTGAACATTATTATCTGGGCGATGTGGTTTATTTCGCCGCAATTGACCTGCATTTGCCAGTCGGGGCCATTTATGCCCGGGTCGTTAATCCTGACATGCAGGAATTTTTAGCTCCCAGTCATGGAAAATCGAATGACAATGAATAATTCAGCGCAATCCCTGGTTGGCGAGGTATATCTGGTCGGGGCCGGGCCGGGCGATCCGGAACTGTTGACCTTGAAGGCGTTGCGGCTAATGAAACAAGCCGACGTAGTGGTATATGACCGGTTGGTGGGGCCGGATATTCTGGAGTTGCTGGAACCACAAATCGAGCGGATTTTTGTCGGCAAGGAGCCGGATCGCCATACGCTGCCGCAGGATGACATTAACCAGTTGTTAGTAGATTTGGCGGTGCAGGGTAAAAAGGTGCTGCGATTGAAAGGCGGCGATCCGTTTATTTTCGGGCGCGGCGGTGAGGAAATTGAAACCCTGATGGCGGCGGGAGTGCCGTTTCAGGTGGTGCCTGGAGTAACGGCCGCCGCTGGTTGCGCCGCATATGCCGGGATTCCGCTGACTCACCGCGATTATGCCCAAGCCTGCGTCTTTATTACCGGCCATCTTAAAAATGGCGCGCTGGATTTGAACTGGCTGATGCTGGCGCAACCACGGCAGACGGTGGTGTTTTATATGGGGCTGAAAAGCGTCGGTCAGATTTGCCAGAAACTGCGCGAGCATGGCGTCGCGGACCAGATGCCGGCGGCGCTAGTGGAACAGGGGACCACTGCGCAGCAGCGGGTTTATACCGGGACGCTGGCCGATTTACCGGAAAAGCTGCAACGCGCCGGGGCGCATTCCCCGGCGCTGCTGATTGTCGGCGAGGTCGTGAAACTGCGCTCGCAACTGGCGTGGTTTCAACCCGCTACGCCTACCGCCCCCGAAACCCGCCCGGCACTGTTTCCGGCACCTCCGACGGGGAGGGTCTAAAGGGGGGATTGGGCCGGGGCGGCGGCCTGATGGGTTCCGGTAGCGGTATGGGACGATGCTGGTGACAATCAGGCCACGGTTGGCAGGGCGGGCCATGTGGCGGTCGGGGAGAATAAGATGGATCCGGATTGGAATAAGGATAGTGATCATAGGGCGACGAACCAAGCAGGAGGTCGTTACTGTTATTGCTTTGCGATGGTTGCTGTTGCTGTTTAAGCAGATCATTTTGCAGTTGCTGGTTTTGTTGCTCCAAATCGCGAATCGCCTGTTCCTGGCGGGTCTGTTCCGTCGCTAGGCGCTCACGGGCCATTTGCTCGGCCAATGCGTTGATCCGGACGATTTCTGCGGCAGCATCGGTGTTGCCGGGCGCAGTCGGGGGCGGCGGCGGCGCGATGTCGATGGTTTGGATCTGCGCTGCGCCTTCCGGCTTTTGCTGGCCGTAATGGACCCGCCCGGCGGGGTCTGTCCATTTATAGACCTGGGGCCACACCACGCTGGGGAAGGTTTGGAGCAATACGGCGGCAATGATCACGGAAGTGAAGGGCTTGGAGTTCATGGTCAGGCCTGTGCAATAGCTAAAATCACTGGTTGAGTTTCCGGCTACGATGCTGAAGGAGTCTCTTTGGACGTTCTGTTGATGATCAAGGCGCTGATTTTGGGCTTGGTAGAGGCGGCCTCGGAATTTCTGCCTGTTTCCAGCACCGGCCATTTAATTATTGTCGGAGATTTTCTCAATTTTACCGGAACGCGGGCCGAAACCTTCGAGATTTTCATCCAGCTGGGCGCGATCCTGTCGGTGGTGTGGATTTACCGGGAGCGCTTGCTCGACCTGGTCATCAACCTCGACTGGGATCGCAAGGCGCAGCGCCTGACGTTGAATCTGGCGATTGCGTTCCTGCCAGCGGCAGTGCTGGGTTTGTTGCTGCATCAATACATCACCCGTTATCTGTTCAACCCGGTCAGCGTGGCGGCGGCGCTGGTCGCGGGCGGTTTTGCCATCCTGCTGATTGAACGCTACGCCCGAACCGGCCGGGTGCAGTCGGTGGAAGACATAACCTGGAAAAACGCACTGGCGGTCGGGATTGCCCAGAGTATGGCGTTGTTTCCGGGGGTGTCGCGGTCGGGAGCCACGATTATGGGCGGAATGTTGTGTGGCGTATCGCGGTTCGCTGCCACCGAATTTTCCTTTTTTCTGGCGATTCCGACCATGTTCGCCGCCACCGGTTACAGCCTCTACAAGGAGTGGGGCAGCTTGACGCTGGCCGATGCGCCGCTGTTTGCGGTCGGGTTCATTGCCGCCTTTCTGGGTGGGCTGGCCGTGGTGCGGTTCCTGCTCGTCTATGTCGGCCAGCACAGTTTTGCGCCGTTCGCCTGGTACCGGATCGGGTTCGGCGGGTTGCTGCTGGTTTATTTTCACTACCATCCGTGGGTAGGCCAAGGCGGATGACTCGCTCCAGCGATCAGCCATTGAACAGAAATGCACTCCCGGATTCGGACGAGCCGCTGCTCGCGGTGTTTTCCGCAGCCTGGATGCGGGAATACGCCCGGCTGTGGAATGCCGAACAGGCGATGGTGCGGGAATTGACCCGGCAGCGGTTCAGTGCGCTGTTGCGGGCCTTTGCGTTAATGCCGGAAGTGCGGATAGTCCAATCTCAGTAGGTTGCTGATAACAGTGGAAATAATAGAATAGATGACGACCGAAATCAACCCGTTTTTCAGCAGTTGCCAACCGCTCCATTACGACCTGCCCGTTTGGCGACCACCGTCCGAAGCGGACAGCTTCATTCTGCAAGCCACGCTCGGTTGCAGCTTTAACCGGTGCAGCTTCTGTTCGATGTACCGCACCAAAACCTTCACGATCCGCCCGTTGGATGCCGTCAACACCGATATTCAGATCGTGGCGCGGCAGTACCCGAATACGCGGCGGGTATTTCTGGCTGATGGCGATGCCTTGGCTGCACCGACTGATCCTCTGCTGGCGATTCTGCAAGCGCTGCAGACCGCTTTTCCCCGGCTGGAGCGCGTGTCCAGCTATGCCCTGCCGGCCAATCTGCTGAAAAAGTCGGTGGCAGAATTGACGCAACTGCGGGAGGCGGGCCTGACGCTGCTGTATTACGGCATCGAAACCGGCGCGGCGGATCTGCTCAAGCGCATTACCAAGGGCGCAACCCCGGAAGCCATAATCACCGGCTTGACCAAGGCGAAACAGGCCGGGTTGAACATCTCCGCAACGGTGATTCTCGGCTTGGGCGGGCAGATCTATTGGCGGGAGCATATCGACGCCACCGCCGAACTGGTCAATCAGGTCAAGCTGGACTATCTGTCCACCTTGCAGTTGATGCTCGATCCGATGATTCACGCTGAATTTCAGCGCAAATTTCGTGAACCGTTCCAAAAGCAGGACGACCACGCGCTGCTGGTGGAACAGGTCCGATTGATCGAACGGCTGAATCCGCCCGCGCCGCTGACTTTTCGTTCCAACCATGCCTCCAACGCCTTGGCGCTGGCCGGTGAGTTGCCACGGGATCGGGAAAAGCTGCTGGCGCAACTGGAACAGGCGTTGGCCGGGACGGTGCGACTGCGCCCGGAATGGCTGCGTGGCTATTGAAGCGCTGCCATTACAGGAAAACCGGCGCAGGCTGCCGGAGCGTTCTACAATGCACTGAAGGAAACCCACCCTTTTAGGAAGTTATCACCTTGACCCGATCCGCTATCCTGAAACCGCGCCGCTGCGCCTTGACTTTGTTCAGTCTGCTTCTCCTGCTGATCGTCGCCGCGCCGGCTTTCACCCAGGAAAAGCCGGTCGTGGTTTGGTATGTCCTCGATTTTCCTCCTCTCCTTATCGCTCAAGGCCCCGCCAAGGGGCAAGGCTACATGGATGTGGTGATGCGTCAGTTGATCGAACAGACCCCGGAATTCACCCATCGGATCACCCACAGCAATACCAAACGGATTTACGACACGATCAGAGATACGCCCAACCTCTGTAATCCATCCACGTTATGGACTCCGGAACGAACGGAATTCATGGTTTTTTCTCAGCCGATCTTGAGATGGAAGGGACTGCCTAATGGGATCATCATCCGCACCCGGCAGGCAACCCTCTTCGCCCCGTTCCTAAATACCGCGGGTGAGCTGCAACTGGAAAAGCTGCTCACCGAATTTCCTTTCCGCATTGGCATTGTCCCTGATCGCGCCTATGGCACAGAGATCGATCAGATTCTTGCTCGCCATCGGGAGCGCCTGGTCGAGGTCGCCTCCTCGAACCTGTTCGCGAGCAACTTGCTCAAACTGGCGACCCAGACCGAATTTGATGCGGTCGTCGGTTATGCTGAAGAACTGCACTACCTGATCGGGTCAGGCGCGGTGCCCGCGGAGTTCCAGTTTCTGCCCATTGCCGAAGCCCGGCACCTGCTTGAAGGCGGTATCGGCTGTTCCAAAACCGAGGAAGGTCAACGCATCATGGCCGCGTTCGACCGCATTTTGTCCCACCCGGAGGTGCAAGCGGTCAATGAAGCCGCCTATCTACGTTGGCTCCCCAATGACCGGTTACGCGCCTATTACCTGCAACGCAAGGCCGAACAAAAATGACCCTGATTCCACTACAAAGGCTGGGCGGGCGGCTGGCCCTCGTGGCTATCCTGAGTTCGGGATGGGCGCTGGCCGAAGAACTACCGACCCTGAACTGGCACCGGATGCAGTTCGCTCCAACCTTCATTCTCACCGGCGAGGCCCACGATCAGGGCTTCGGTGATGTGTTGCTGCGGGCGCTGATCGCAAAATTGCCGCAATACCAGCACCGGTTGATCGCTGCGTCCTTGGAACGGACGTTGGAGCGGACCGGCGAGGGACAAGAACTGGCCTGCGCCGGTGCTTTGTTGCGGACCCCCGAGCGCGAAGCCCGGATGTATTTTTCCGATCCCTTTCTCACCGTGCCGCCGAACGGCGCGGTGATCCGGGCCAAAGACCACTCCCGCTTTGAGCCGTTCCTGGACACCGGACGGTTGTCCCTGACTCATGTGCTGCAAACCGAGAGTTTCGCCATCGGCATCACTGAGTATCGTAGTTATGGTTCCGGCCTCGATGCCGTACTCGCACCGCATGTCGGCCAGTCCTACCTGGTTAAGAAACGCGGGCAAAGTGCCAGCGCGGTCACGCTGTCCGATCTGTCCGCGCACCGGGGCATCGATCTCGTCATTGCCTACCCCTTGGAAGCGGCTTACTGGCTGAAAACCAGTCGTAGTCCGATCCCGCTTCATTTCCTGCCGATTGCCGAGACATCGGCCAATGAGCGATACCGGATCGCCTGTTCCCGCACCCCGCAGGGCGAGCAGGTCATCGTCGCGATTAACTACCTGCTGACCGACCCGGAATTCCGGCAGGGCTATTTGCACACCTACGCCGACTGGCAGGGACAACTCCTCGGCCTGTTGCCCGGAGCGCCGCGTTCTACTGACTCACAGGATTCACCCCCGTGAAGGAACCGCGCCCGCTGGCAACGGTGCTGCTCCGCAAGGTGGCGGTGTGGTACCTGATTTTCGCCGTTGGTATTACCGGCACCCAGTTATTTTTTGAATACCGCAATATCCGGCAGGACATCGTCCATTCGCTGGATGCACTGGCCAACACCTTCGCCCCCGGCGCTGCAACGGCACTCTGGGATTATCAGGAAGATCTGCTGAAATCCTTGGTCCGGGGCGTTGGCGAGCATAGCGCGGTGACGGCGGTGGACATTAGGGACTTCCGCGGACACATCAGCGCGATCCATTCTGCGGAGGAAACTGAAATGGTCTCGCCGGACCTGAGCGTGCGGCAAACCCTGTACCACCGGTTTGAAGACGGTCAGCAAGAGACGCTCGGCACCCTGAACATCGCTTCGAGCGAGGCCAAAGTAATGGCCCGCCTCAACGGCATTGCGGCATCAGTCGGTTTGACCATTACCGCGCAACTGCTGTTTTTAGCGGGGATGCTGGCAGTGCTGGCGCGATTGCTGGTCGTCAGGCCGCTCAGCCGGTTTTTGGAGGAAGTGCGCCGGTTAGGCGCAACCGATCAGGTGCAGCAGATCGATGCGGGTCCGGTGGAGATCATCGAAATCGCCACGCTGCAACAGGGTTTCAACCAACTGCTGCGCCAGATCGCTGAAAGCCGTGCCTTGATTATTACCGCCAACGTCGAGTTGGAGCAGCGGGTCGTCGAACGCACCCGGAAGCTGGATCAGCGTAATCAGGCCTTGATGCGAGAGCATGAGTTCACCTTGGCGCTGGTGCGTTCGATTCCGGGTTTTGTCTGTGTGCTGGATGCTACTGGCGGCATCGTGATCGCCAATCAGTCTGCGGAAGTGCTGATCGGCAGTCCCGGCGTCGCGCTGGCTGGGCAAAACTGGTTATTGCTACCTGCCTTGGCGGCGGCGAATCATCCGTTGCCGGAACTGCTACAGCAGGTTCACAAATCCGGCACCGGAAACGCTGAAGCGAGCTTTCTGAAGGATACCGGGCAAGAAATCATCTACCAGTTTGAGGCGCTCCGGGTCGGGGACGGCTGGGACACCCGGATCGTTGTGGTCGGCATAAATATCACTGAAAAACATCAGCAGGCGTTGCGGTTGCAGCATCAAGCCTCTCATGATCGCCTGACTGGCCTGCCGAACAGGGCGTTGCTGTTGGAACGCCTGGAACAGACGCTCGCCATTGCTACCCGACGCAACGACACCTTTGCGCTGGCGTTCATCGACTTGGATCAGTTCAAACCGATCAATGATTCGGCGGGCCACGGTGCCGGCGATATGGTGCTGTGCGAAATGGCCGTCCGGTTCTGCCGCTGTGTGCGCGAAACCGATACGGTGGCTCGCCACGGCGGCGATGAGTTTGTGTTGCTCCTGCGGAACAGCACCTCCGACGGTTTGCAACGGATCGCCAGAGAGGTGCTGGCGGCAGCAGCGGAATCGATCTCCTGGAAAGACCGCGTATTTCGGATCAGCGCCAGTATCGGATTTGCGGTATTTCCCCGCGATGGCCGGAGTGTAAAAGAGTTGCTCGATGCTGCCGACGCGGCGATGTACCGGGCCAAGCAGGCCGGGCGAAACCAGGCCGATTTCGGAACATCGCTGGCGGAATCGGGCTACCGCCATAACCCGGCCAGCGTCGCTGCCGGTTCCGCCAGCGACTGAAACCGCGCCAGCCGAACGACATTGCGCTGGCGGTGCCCCAGGATCGGCATCAGGCCCCGCGCCAAAACCGCATTCATCGCCCGCTCGCCCAGCAAGGCTTCGGTTCCGGGTTGCATGATCCGCTCGCCGGCTTCCTCGTAAACATGCACCGGCCAATCCTCGACTTCCAGCACATCACCAGGACTGAATTCCCAGCCATTTTCCGCAAACCCTGCCGCGATCAACCGGGCGCAGAGGAAGGCCGGATTGCCCCACAGGTAGGCATCGGGATCGCGTCCGCCGGGCATTTCCTCGAAAGCGATGGCTTCCATCGGATCGGTTTTTCGCCCGTAAGGCAGGCGCAGCAATACCCTCGGCAGGGCCAGCCCGATCCAGGGCGCAACCGCACAGCGCCGCAGGGCCTGCCAGTTTTGTTCAACCCCAGCCGGCAAAGGCTGCCATTGTCCGGGATCGGCCAGCCTCGCGGCGGAATCACAGCCCAGCAGTTCCGGGGCCGCCGCTGCTAAAAAGGGACCACCGGCCTGAGCCGCCAGCGAACCCAGCATTGCCAGCAGCGCAATGTCTTCCGGCCCGGCCCCAAATCGGTAGTCGCCGACCAGCGCCGCCCAAGGCTGGCCGTCCGGCATCTGGACCCCACGCTCAATCAGCCGTTGATAAAGACCCGTGGCCTTGGGATCGCCGCCCGCCGTCCGCAGATCGGCCAGCAGCTCCTGCCGGGTCGCATCGAGCAGAAAAATCTGCACTGTGCCGCTGTCGCTGTTGACCACCAGATCATGAACCCCGCGCCAAGCCGCTTCCAACCCCTGAAACGCTGGCTGGTGCAGGATCGCCCGCAATTGATCGCCAATCGCGGCGTCCACCGCCGCCACCCAGGCCGGTTGGCGCGAGTCGCTATGAACAATGTGCGGTTGAACCACGGCGTGCAGCAGCCGTTGAATCGCAACGGCTCCGGCATCGACCGATTGCGCCCGCACCGTCGCGGGAGCCTTGCCTAACAGTCGTCCGAGCAGATCCGCCTCTTTTTCGCTGGCCGCCGCCGGGTCCGTCTGAACCGGCGCAGCGACCGGCAGCGGGACCAGTTCGGCAGCCGCCTGAGCAAAACTGGCCGGGTCCAGCAGCCGGGCGCGGGTGCGGCGCAGCGTCTGAAAGAGTTCCAGATGTTGATAGAGCGCATCAGGATGAAAATCATCAAGCTGCTTGAACCGGATCGTAATCGTCTCGTCGGTCGCGCCTACCGGTAACTGCACCGTGGGCGCCAAGCGTGCCATGACCGCGGTCAGGCGGTCTACATCGACGGCCAGCACCGGACGATCCGCCAGATCGGGCGAAACCATCGGCGCTTCCCGGTGGGCGCGGCCACTGAAATCGGCCATGATCAGCATTCGCAGCGGCGCATCGGCATCGTGGCGAGTTCGGGTCGCAATCGACTGGGTCAGATTCAATTGGAATTCCATTGGACTTGGCATGACGCATGATCTCCAAAACAGGGGCGATGGCAGAAGTCTAGTCTGAACTTTACGCATCCGGGCCACCGGCTTCCCCACCGGGATTTGCTGCTAAACTCATTCAACACGCACACTACTGACCACTACAGGTTATGGAGTCTGTCCATGTCAGCTATCACCGTCACGCAAAAACACCGGATAATCGCAGTCAGTACGCCTTTGGGCGGGGATGTCCTGGTCTTTGGGCGAATGACCGCGACGGAACAGTTGGGCCGGCTGTTCGAGTTTGATTTGGAATTGTTCAGCGACAGAAACGATATTAGCCCTGCCGACGTACTGGGCAAGAACATGACGGTCCGGCTGGACTTGCCGAAAGGCACCCGTTACTTCAACGGTTATGTGACCCGCTTTGTTCATATTGATACCCAAAGCCAGCGTTACGACGCTTACCGGGTCACTTTGAGTCCCTGGCTGTGGTTTTTGACCCGCACATCGGATTGCCGAATTTTCCAGAACAAGAAAGTCCCCGACATTATCAAGGAAATTTTCCGCGAACACGGGTTTTCTGATGCCATTAAGGATTCGCTCAGCGGCAGCTATGGGGAGTGGGAATACTGTGTGCAATACCGGGAGACCGATTTTAATTTCGTCAGCCGGATGATGGAACAGGAAGGTATTTACTATTACTTCACACATGAAAACGGCAAGCATTTTATGGTGCTGGCCGATGCCTACAGCGCGCACAAGACCTTTCCCGACTACGCTCAGGTTCCCTATTTTCCGCCGGATGTCCACGATCACCGGGAGCGGGATCACCTGTCAGAATGGATCACGGTTCAACAGATCCAGCCAGGGGCTTATGCGCTCAACGATTTTGATTTCAAGGCCCCGCGCAAAAATCTCAAGGCGGTGTTGAAAAAACCCAAGAACCACACGCTGGCTGATTTCGAGATGTACGATTATCCAGGTGAATATATTGATAAAAGCGACGGGGAGAACTACTCGAAGATTCGTTTGCAGGAGTTATTGGCCCAGTACGAGATCGCGCATGGGCGAGGCAATGCCGCCGGACTGGCGACTGGCTATCTGTTCAGCCTGACCCAGTGTTCGCGCGAAGATCAAAACCGTGAATATCTGATTATCTCCGCCGTCCACCGGTTGGAATCGGACGATTATGAATCGGTGGCCGGCGCGGAAGGCACCGGTAAACCGTATCGGGGCGACATCTCTGCCATTGATGCCCAACAACCTTTCCGGGCGGCGCGGCTCACACCCAAACCGTTGATGCAGGGACCACAAACCGCCATCGTGGTCGGCAAGTCCGGCGAGGAAATCTGGACCGACGAATATGGCCGGGTCAAATGCCAGTTTCCCTGGGACCGCTACGGCAAATCCGACGAAAACAGCTCCTGCTGGATTCGGGTTTCGCAAAGCTGGGCCGGCAAGAAATGGGGCGCGATGAACATCCCGCGCATCGGTCAGGAAGTCATTGTCGATTTCCTGGAAGGCGACCCTGACCAGCCGATCATCACTGGCCGGGTCTACAACGGCATCAACATGCCGCCCTATGCCTTGCCGGACAAGGCCACCATGTCCACCCTCAAGAGTAATTCCAGCAAGGGCGGGGATGGTTTTAACGAGATTCGTCTGGAAGACAAGAAGGACGAGGAACAACTGTTTATCCATGCCCAGCGCAATGAGGATATTCGGGTCAAGAAAGACGCGATGGAATGGATTGGCGAAGAACGGCATTTGATCGTCAAGAAAAAGCAGTTCGAGCAGGTCGAGGGCGAAAAACACCAGATCATTAAATCCGGCGACGGCGGTGCCGGTCATCACAACGCCAAGGTGGACGGAACCGTGTCGCTGAAAGTGGTCGGCGACCAGAAAGAGGACATCGGCGGCGATCAGCACCTGAAGATCGGCAGTCGGCAGAACATCAAGACTGGCGGCACCGTATCGCTCAACGTCGGTCAGGACTTGCAGCAGAAGGTCGCCGCAAAGTGCGCGGTGGATGCCGGGCAGGAGATTCATCTCAAGGCCGGGATGAAGGTGATCATCGAAGCCGGGATGCAATTAACGATCAAGGCCGGTGCCAGCTTCATCGACATCGGGCCGGCGGGCATCACCATCAGCGGTACGCCCATGGTGAAAATTGTCGGTGGACCGATGGTGATGATTAACAGCGGTGGCGGTTCGGCGGGTTCCGGTTCCGGCTGTTCGCCAGCGTCCCCCTCCGCCCCGACGGCTCCCACTGCACCCAAGGAAGCCGCTAATGCTGAATCCGGCCAGGTCAGCGACACCCAGGCTCAGAGTCCGGCCCAGCAGCAAAGTCATAGTCTCGACTCGGTCACGGTTGATAATTCCCAAATGGATAATGGCGACAGCGGGGCAGGCGGTGGCGGTGGTTCTTCCTCCTCCTCACAGCAACCCCGGCAGCAGACTGAACCGGATCGGGAGCGGGAGCGGGCGGGGGAAGGCAAGGAAGATGAAGATCAGGAGCGCATTCGGCAAAACCGGCAGGCCGAGTCGGCCAGAAAAGCCAGTGACAGCGGCCGACCGTTTCGTAAACCATAAACCGCCAGGAAGATCGCCATGCCCGATTCTTTAGCCGATGCGCTGGCCAAAGCCCTGTTTGCTGAGGCTGACGCCCATGTCTATGCGGTGCTGGACGGTGCCGCCATCCCCGGCTTGCTGACCAAAGCGCAGGAATGCCAGATTGAACCCATCTGTCTGTATCGTGGCGATCTGGTTCCTGAAATGGCGGTGGCAGCCCCTTATCAAGTGACGCTGGAGCGCGGATCGCCGTTCACGAACTGGCTACTCCAGGAAGGCTGGGGAAACCATTGGGGGATCTTCGTCGTCAGCCGCACCGACTGGCGGCCCATGCGCGAGCATTTGTGCAGTCTGACTCAGGTTTATGATCCCGATTATCAGCCGATCTACTTCCGTTATTACGATCCCCGGGTGTTGCGCATCTATTTACCGACCTGTGACGCCGGGGAATTACGAACGGTATTCGGCCCAATCTCCCGCCTGCTCTGCGAGGACCAGGAGGGCGGATTGTTGCGGTTCTGGGTGTCCGGCGGGGAATTGGGCAGCGACTGTCTGCCGCTGAAATAGCCGCAGCAAGGAGAATTTGATCATGCTGGTTATTCGCAAAGCACAGATGGAAGCCTTCGAAAAGATCGCGGTTCGGCGCTTCGAGGACGGTCTGCTCGATCACCTGCGCACCTTTTTCCCTGATCACGCCGCCGTCCTGGGCGATCAGCCGTTGGGCCGGGTGATCCGCTACGGATTGCAACGGGCGCAAAGCCGCAACGTGCAAACCGAACGCGGCGTTTATCGCTATTTGGCGCTGATGTTCATGCTGGGCAGCCTGTTTGATGAAGACCCGCAACTGCCTTGGGCGGCGCCTCAGGAACCGGTAACTCCGCCGGCGGTGAACGAAGGTGAAACGGCGGAATCCGCGCCGCCGCCAGAGGAAATCCCGGAAACCCCGGACGCGCAGATCGAGCGGGTTTATGGCGAAGCGATGGGCTTTCTGGATCAAACCGCCGGGCCGGATAACGGCCATCTGCACCAAACCCTGAATCTATTGCGCCAGCCGCAGGTGTTTGACGGGTTGCCGCCAGCGCCCAGTTTCGGTCATCGCCTGTTGTTGTTATTGCAGGCCCTGGCGCCGGCCAAGTACCAGGCGCTGGGGGATGAACCGGTGCGGGCGCTGGTTCGGTCCGGGTATGAAGCCGCCAAGCGCCACGGCTTCGTGACTGAACCCGGCATGATGAATTACATCGCCTTGGCCTATGTCCTGGGCAGCGGGTTTGATCGCGATCCGGTCTATCCCTGGGCGGCGGCGACTCTCAGCGATCCGGCGCTGGTCAATCCGGCGCAGCGCAGCGCGGTGTTGCGGGAAACGGCGCTCGCGTATTTGGCGAAATGCCCGCCCGGTTGTTCCCATCGGGCGGAACAGAGCGCGGCAGTGCTGGAAAAAGCTGACCAACCGTGGTTGCGGATCGTTGAAGGCTGAACGCGGGTGAAATCGACCGGGACTTTCTGGACGATCATCGCGTTGGCAGGATTAGCCGGCGGTGGCTGGACGACTTGGCTGTGGCTAGGTCCGGTCACGGTCGAAACGACGCAGCCGAGCCGAGGACCCGCGGTGCGTGCGGTCTATGCCACCGGTACGGTGGAGCCGACGGTGATGTTGCCGATTGCCCCGCGCAATGCGGGCCGGCTGATGGAGCTGAACGCGGCTGAAGGCGATCAGGTTCGCGCCGGGCAGATGCTGGCCCGCCTGGAAGATGCCGACCTGAAAAAATCAGTCGATGAACTCGAAGCACGAGCGCGATTCGCCAAAAGCCAACTGGATCGCGCCCAGACCTTGCTGGATAAGGGCTTGGGCACGGTGCTGGAACGGGATCGGGCGCAATCGGAACGGCAGGCGGCGGATGCAGCGGTGGCCCGCGCCCGTGCCTTGCGGGGGTTTATGACCCTGACCGCGCCCGCCGATGGGCAAATCCTGCAACGTGACGGCGAGGTCGGGCAACTGATCCCGGCCAATCAGCCGATCTTCTATTTCTCCTGCTGCGCGCCGTTACGAATCGAAGCCGAAGTCGATGAGGAAGACATCCTGCTGGTGCAGCCCGGCCAGCGCACCCTGATCCGGGCGCCGGCGCTGCCGGGACGGATTCTCGAAGGCCAAGTGGCCGAAATTACCCCGAAAGGCAACCCGGTCACCCGTGGTTACCGGGTGTGGATTCGGTTTGCCGAAGACCCGCCACTGCGAATCGGGATGACTGCCGAGGTCAATATCGTCGTCAGTGAACACCAAGATGCGCTACTGGTTCCTGCTACAGCGGTCAGCGAAGGGCAGGTCTGGCTGGTGCGCGATGGGTATCTGCATCGGCAGGCGGTGCAGACCGGCATCGTCGGCGAGGCCAAAACCGAGATTTTGGCGGGCTTGAGCGCAACCGACCGGGTTGCGATTCGCCCGGCGGCGGTGTTGCAGGAGGGGCGGCGCGTGCGTAGCTGGTAATCGCCCGCGTCTAATATCGTGTCCATTCAGTTCGCTATCGCCATTACTCATCTGGTCAGCCGCAAGCGACCGACGCTGGTTTCCTTGACCGGCATTGCGCTGGGCGTGGCGTTCTTTCTGGCGGTGTCGTCGCTGATGCGCGGCTCCGAGCGCGATTTCATCAAGCGGCTGGTCGATAACAGCCCGCACATCACTGTTTCCGACGAGTACCGCAATCCCCAGCCCCAGCCCGCCCGCGAGTTCTGGCCTGATGGTGCGGTCGAACTGCGGCGAGTCAAGCCGCTGCCCGAGGTGCGTGGGCTGCGCGGCCATGCTCAGAAACTGGCGTTCATTGAAACCTTGCCCGGACTGCGGGTGGCGCCAGTGCTGGTCGGTTCGGTGGTGCTGACGTTCGCTGGCCGCAGCGAGGGCGTCACCCTCAGCGGCATCATCCCGGCGAAAATGAAGGGCGTTTCGACCATTGAGGAAAAAATGACTCAGGGTTCGCTGGATGCGCTGGCGGTCAATCCCAACGGGATTCTGATCGGCGATGGGCTGGCGAAAAAGTTTGGCCTGAGCATGGGCAGCGTGGTCAATGCCGCTTCGCCGGGCGGTGAAGTCCGCACCTTGAAAGTGGTGGGCATCTTCCGCACCGGCAATGTGAGCTACGATGAAACCCAGACCTTCGCCCTGCTCAAGCGGGTGCAGGGGATGCTGGATCGGCCCAACCGGGTTAACCGCTTTATCCTTCAACTTGACGATCCTTATGCCGCCCGCGAAGTCGCCAGCGTGATTGAGCAGCGGGTCGGCTACAAGGCGGTCTCGTGGCTGGAAGCCTCGCAAGACTTGATAAGCGTTTTGCTGGTGCGGAATCTGATCATGTACAGCGTGGTCGCGGCGATTCTGGTGGTCGCCGCCTTCGGCATTTACAACACCATTTCCACCATCGTCATGGAGAAAATCCACGACATCGCCATTCTGAAATCAATGGGTTTCCATGCCCGCGATATTCGCCGCATCTTCCTGATAGAAGGGATTTTGCTGGGATTGATGGGCAGTCTGCTGGGGTTAATTCTGGGGTTGGGCTTGATGGCGTTATTAGGACAGGTCGAGATCAAGCCGCCCGGCGCGACCGATATCGTGTTTCTGCCGATCTACTGGGGCTATGACCAGTATCTAATCGCCTTGGGTTTTGCGCTGTTGTCAGCAATAGGCGCGGCCTATCTGCCAGCCCGCAAAGCCGGGCGAGTGCATCCGGTGGCGATTTTGCGGGGGATGGGATGAGCGCAGTGCTGGCCGCAGATCGGCTGGGGCGAACCTTGCCCGGTGAAGTGCCGGTGACCTTGGTGCAGGACATCACCCTCGACATCGGGCGTGGCGAGTTTGTCGCCATCATGGGACCGTCCGGGTCCGGCAAATCCTCGCTGCTGTATTTACTGGGCTTGCTGGATGTGCCGACCGCCGGGCGGGTGTTGCTGGACGGCCAGGATACGTCGGGTTATGGCGAGGATGAACTGGCGACGACCCGGCTGCAAAAACTCGGCTTCGTGTTCCAGTTTCACTTTCTGCTGGCGGAATTCACGGTGCTGGAGAATGTGCTGTTGCCGATGCGCCGGCTTGGCGCGTTGCCGGAAGCCGCCGCCCGGCAACGCGCCGGGGAATTATTGGGGCAATTTGGTCTGGGTGATCAGGGTCACAAACGCCCGCATCAACTTTCCGGCGGTCAGCGGCAACGGGTTGCGATTGCCCGCGCCCTGGCGAACGATCCGCCGATCATTCTGGCCGACGAACCGACCGGCAATCTCGACAGCCGCGCCGCCACCAACGTCCGGCAAATCCTGCACGATCTGACCCGCGAATGGGGCAAAACGGTGATCGCGGTCACCCACGATTTGACCTTCGCCAGCGCCGCCGACCGTCAGATCGGCATCGTGGATGGCTTGATCGATCTGAGTTGGCAGGCGTAAGCGCTCACAGTGCTACTCCCTGAACACGGCTTCCAGAGTATCGGCGTTCAACAATTGCTTAGCCCATTGCTCCAATTGCGACGTAGTTCCTTCCTGCAATTTGGTTTCGACCCAAGACGGTGAGCTGCCAAATCGTTGGTTTAGTTGCCAGCGAAGCATTAAGGTTAAGCCCTTCTGCAAGCCTTGTTGCTCACCCTGCTGCAAGCCTTGTTGCTCACCCTGCTGCAAGCCCTTCTGCAAGCCCAACTCCTCTCCGCGTCTCATGCCGATTCGCTCGGCGCTGCTGATGTAACGCATCTTTTCGCTCTCCTCCAGTTCATGAATTTCATCCAGAAAGGCATCTTCCAAGGCGTCCGGCAACGCCAGCAGCCAGTCGATGAATTCATACAGGTCAAGGACTTCCTGCTTGGTCCAGCCGCGCTGGTACAACCGCCGGGTCAAGGCCAGTTTGCCGGCGAAGCGTTGCTGCGGGTCGTGCCGGGTGGTTTGCGCCAGCAGGTGCGCCGCTGTCGCTAGGGCAAATGGATTGGGGTCGGTTTCCAGTTCCGCCAGCCGGGGCTGATAGTCCAGCAATTTGACCACCGGAAACTGCAAGGCCAGCTTGCACGCCCATAACTCGCGTTCGTAGTGGTTCGGTCGCCATTTGGGCCGTTCATCGGCCAGCACCACCAGACTGGCCAGCGGCAGGCGGTAGCGGTCGAACAGCCGGTAGTAGTAGACGAACATCCGCTCGGCAAAGTCGGTTTCATAACCGGCCTGAATTTCGATATGCACCAGCACCCAGGTTTCTTCTCCGTCGCGCCGCCAGACTTTGACCAGCTTGTCGGCGTAACGGCGTTTCTCCTTGGCGCGGCGGGCGATCTTTTGCAATTCCTTGTCGAGGAAGACATAACCGCGATCCCAGTCAATGTCGGCGGCGATGTGTGGAAAAAACCACGCCAGAAACGCGGGAAAATAGCGCTCCAGCAAGGTTTTCCACGGCGAATCAAAGTCGTCCTGAGCCGGTGGCGATGGCGCTTTGCGAGATGGGCGTTTCATGTTCCGGGGGTTGTTTCCAGTTTGGCGGCGAAGGTTTTGACCGCTTGAGAGTAAGCGGGATTGCTCAGGACCAGTTGTTTGAGTTGGTCGCGCTTGGGGAGTCCCAACTGGTCGTAGATCAGCAGGTAGGCTTTGACCCGGAAGTCGTCGCTGCCCACGCCGTGATCGCGCAGGAGAATCAGGGCGTCCTGATGGTAATTGTTCTTGATCAGGTGGCGCACGGCTTCTTGGGCGAGGTCGTCGGAGTCGTAGGCGGTGAGCAGGGCCTGGAAATCAGCGGGGCTGGGGTGTCTGGTCGCCAGTGAGCGGACGTAATCCGGCAGATTTGCGCCACTCAATGAGGAGAGTTCACAGCCTTTCAGGCAGCGGCGGATGGCGGAATAAACCGGGTCTTCGATATTCAGCAAGCGGCTGTCGTCGCGGCCTTGGGCGATGTATTGGGCGACGGCGGTTTGAATGCGGGCGGAATCGGCGTTAATCACCAGCAGGTTCAGGGCGCTGGCTTGCTGGCGGGCCTGGTTAAGATAGCCGGTTGCAAGAAATTCGCGGATCGTGTCGAGATAACGGGTGGTGAGTCGCTGAGCGGCTTTCCCTTGCGTGTCGAGGTCGCGGATCGCCAGATAGGTGGCGCTTAACAGGGAGAGTTCAGCAGTCTGGTCGGCCAGTTGGATGAATTGCGCCAATCCGCCTTCGGCATATCCAGCATTCTGGGTGGCCTTGTATAAATCGGCATAGGTTGCGGCCAGAAAGTAATAGGCCAGCGCGAGTTGTTGGGCGTTGTCGGTATTCTGACCTTGCAATTGAACGAGGGTGTCCTTGAATTTGGTGAGGCTGGTCAGGGCGTCATCAAGGTGTTTTCGCTCCTGAGTCCGTTGATAGAGGTCCAGATACCCGATCCCGCTATCGAAATCGGCTCTGATTTGGGCATTCAAGGTACTTTGAATTTGGTCAACTTTGGTGGATAAGCTCGCCAGACTTTCCGAGATGCTGATGAGTTGGTTGCCAATATCCACTAGCTTCAAATTAACTTGTTCGACCGCTTGCCCGACTTTGAGAATTTCTTGCAGATTGCTCTGAATCGCGGCCATTTCTGCGGCGTGTTGTTCGCGGAGATCATTGCCGAGAATGGCAAATTCAGCCGTCATGCGATTTTGCAGGGTTTCAATGCGCTGATTGGTCTGGGCCATTTCCTGCCGAACCGCTTCATTATTTTCAGAGGTTCCCGGCTCACCGGCCATGACGGTGTTAATCGCAGCGTCAACGACATAATCTGCCGCAATACCGCCAACCAGACTTAATACGAAACCAATAGCTGCGCCCGGCGGTCCTCCGACAACGAATCCAGCGGCGGCAGTGCCGAAAGCGGTTTTTACATTCGACAGCAGCGATTTAACAGTACGTTTAGCGTATTGCTGGGCGACTTTGGAATTGGCGGTGCTGGCGCGGTTGGATGGAGCAGGCGATAGCTTGGCCGGTTTTGGTGAAGTCGCAGCAATCCGGGCAGCGTGTTGATCGAGTACCTGACCCATCAGCTTGGGATCGCGGCGAATATCGGCAATCAGCCGATTCCGTTCAGTAGCAGAAATGCCCTGCTTTTCAAGAGCGGTATCAAAATTCCGGTAGTAACCATCAACGATTTTGCGCTGAAATTCATCCTTGGGATTGGCGAGATCGATAGTCTGGTTGCCGGCATATTGAATTTTGTACTTGGCCCCGCCTTTCAAGTCGGCAGTATTGACATCAGTGCCAGTGCTGCTGATGTCCTGAAGATCGATCCGTAATTGACCGTCCTGCATTCCGCCAACGCGCCAGAGCCGGTTGCGATAGTTGCCGGCCTTGACCTGTTGTTCAATCTGCCGGTATTGCTTGAGGCGTTCATTATCCTGTTTGCTCTCGGCGTCCTGAATAAGACTGGACAGCTTGCATTGCACCCAGGCTGCCGACATTTGATTGCCTCCGCATTTCAGATCGGTTGCGAGCTGGCTGGTGTTGTACTTACTCTCAGCAATGAGTACGTCCTTGATTGTGCCGCTGGCGTCAGTTTTGACGAATAGTCCGTCAATGCCTTGGCGTCCAGTTTGTCCTGATACGGACTGCCAGCCGCTTTGAGTAAAATAGTTCTGCATCAATCCTTCAGCGGCATCGCCCATGACATGCCGCATGTCGGCGGCATTAGCGATTCCCGCTAAAACGGCGCTTAGAGTTAGTATGATCCAGCAGAGGATCGGGCGGAACGCTTTAGAGTTCATTAGCCAGCCCCTTCGCTGTTTGCTTGACTTGCAGTTGCGTTCCTTGCAGTTGCAGTTCGTATTTGAAGGAGCGGCCTTTGCGGCTGACCAGTACCAGCTCAAACGGCTTGGACGCCATTTCTATCGGTATTTCAGCGGTAAAGGTGTAGACCTTGGATAGCGAGGGTTGAAGCTGAATTTGGGTTGATTGTGGCGGGAGTTTGTTTTCCCATAGCAGAGCGTGTTCCAAATCCAGATCGGCAACAACACGCAAATTCAATGAGCAGAGCGTTCCTTTTTTCGGACATTCGCCAACAACTTTGATGTTTTCCCCTTCGGTTAGATTGGCAAGTTCAACGGCTACGTCAGGATAGGGATAAAGAATCTTTCTCGTGGAATCGTTGACTAGAAAAACTTCTTGGTCTGTAACTAAGCGGCGGGTATCCCCAATATTAAGAAAAGTCGGTTTCTTGAGATGGGATAGTGGAAACTTTAGCAATTGGGGATTGTATTCTGTAGCTTTGTCAAATTCAACTTTAGCCTTATTTAATTCTCCTTTTGACCACCATAGCGAGGCTTGCGTCAAAGCATATTCTTGGGTTTCCTCCCTTGCTTTTCTTGCTGCTGCTTCTTCCTTCGCTTTCTTTTCTGATTCCTTCTTGTGAGCAGGATATTCATCATATACCCTGCGAACATATTCATTACTTTTTGGATCCAATTCAAGGGCTTTTCTAGCATCGGCAAGGGCTTCATCCCATCTGCCTTTTGCCTGCCATATTTCACTGCGTAAGGCATAGACAGTACCATAAAAATCAGGACGCATTTCAATGGCTTTATTAGCATCGGCAAGGGCTTCATCCCATCTGCCTTTTGCTTTCCATAATAGACCGCGTTGGACATAATACCAAGTAACATTCGGAAGCTTTTTAATTGCCGTATTAATATCAGCAAGCGATTGATCCAATTCTCCTTCTGCCTGTTTTAGATTGCTACGATTGGCGTAGTCCCAAGCATCCTTAGGATTGATGCTGTCAGCTACGGTGATACTCGTGCTGGATATCAATCCAACAATTAAAAAACCATTCATAAGCATCACTGATTTTTTCATGCTCAATTACTCCGTTTTGACTTTAGAAGTATGCCAATAGTGGAAATTATAGCCCAAAGATCAAGGTTCACCAGAAAGAAACTCTCCCAGACGCAAGGGAAAGCGTAGCGAGGCAAGCCCAGTTCTTCCCCATGTCTCATGCCGATTCACCCCGCGACTTCCAGAACATCCTGCAAAGTCGGCAGCCGGTCGATCTACTTGATCCAACCGCCGGGTCAAGGCCAGCTTGCCGGCCCGTAGTAAAGATCCACCCCTGATCGCCGATACCAGAGATAGCCACCGGCACCAGTCAGCAGGAAGGAGATCCGCAATGAGAATCGCCAGTTCAGACGTTTTATTGTCCAGCCAACACGCGGCCGTCGCAACCAGCGAGGTCAGGGAATCGTTGCGGATGTGGATCGGTCAGCAGCGGCCCGATTTCGAGGGGCAGGCTCGTGGTCGGAGTCAACCCGCGCCACCGGGACGCGCACAAGCCGATGCCGTCCATTTCTCGCAGGCAGCTCTTGCCGCCCAACCTAGCAAACAGATCGCGCCCGAAGACGCCGAATTATCCCCGGAAGACGAGCCGAAACTGGCGCTGCTCATCCGCATGATCGAAGTCCTGACCGGCAAGAAGATCAAACTGATTTCGCCCAAACAACTCAGCAAAGAGATGCAAGCGGCCCAGGCCCAGACCCAGGAAACGACCGCTGCCTTGCAGAAGGCCCAGCAGCAGCAACAGCCAGCCTCCGGGCAAGCAGCGCCACCGCCGCCGGAACGGGCCGGATACGGCGTCGAATATGACTATTACGAACGCCATTACGAAGCCGAGAAGACCACTTTTGCCGCGGAAGGCGTCGTCCAGACCCAGGACGGCAAAACCATCCAGTTCTCGGTTGATTTGAGCATGAGCCGGGAATTCCAGCGCGAGCAGAGCGTCAGCCTGCGGGCCGGCGATGCCCAAATCCAGGTCAAAGATCCGCTGGTGTTGAATTTCAATGGCAACGCCGCCGAATTGACGACTACCCGCTACAGCTTCGACATTGATTCCGACGGTCGCCAGGACCAGATCGCTTTCGTCAGCCCGAACAGCGGTTTTCTGGCGCTGGATCGTAACAAAGATGGCGTGATCAATAATGGCAGTGAATTGTTTGGAGCCGCCACCGGACAGGGCTTTGCCGAACTGGCCGCCTATGACGAGGACGGCAACCAATGGATCGACGAGAACGACTCCATTTATCAAAACCTGCGCATCTGGTCCAAGGACGCCGGAGGACGCGATCAACTGGTCGGACTCGGTGAGCGCGGGGTGGGGGCGATTTACCTGGGACATGTCACTACCCCCTTCGCGCTCAAGGACAGCGCGAACAACCTGCAGGGCCAAATCCGCGACTCTGGAGTTTTTCTCAGCGAGAATGGCGCACCGGGGACGGTGCAACAAATCGATCTGAGCGTCTGACCGACCCGTTAATTTTCCCTCACCGCTTTCGTACACTGCCCAGATCGTCGATCTGATACGGCGGGCATTGGCTGAAACCGACTTTCTCCGCCTCAGTACCGGCTACGGTTGATCGCCATCGTACCGCCCAATCTCCCTTTCTTCTTGCTTGACAATAACCCCCATTGTGTTCATAGTTTTTATAGAATTATGGTGCAGAAGCTCATTGCAATTTATATCTTTACCATTCTCCCATAAAATCTGATGACTTTCTTTTCCTGCTTGAGTCCCAACCAACCGGTATAAATAACATGCTGACAACACGGATTACGCCAGATGATCAACGAAAATTTAAGCGTTATCCTTTAATGTATTACCTGAACACTTTTGATTTTAATACCAAAAAATTGATTGGTAATTTAATCGATATATCCATCGAAGGCGCGATGATTTTCAGCGAAAATCCCATTACTTGTGATGAGAAAATTAAGTTACATATAGAGTTACCCGCCGGATTTCTTGATGGAAATTGCCTCGACGTCGAAGCAGAAATGGTCAGAAATATTCGTGACATTAATGCTGATTATCATAACATTGGATTCCGCTTTATTAATTTGGATTCCCGAAGTCAAGAAGTGATTGAGTCCTTAATTCATTATTATGTGTTTTAATACCAATTCTCGGTAGGTTCTCGTATTTAATGGTTCTCGTTTTCCGTCATACCCGCATTCGCGGGAATGATGAATAAAGACAAAATCTATCGGTAGACGGTATAATAACTCTTTCTGATTTATTGAGAAATGTCTATCCTTATTTGCACCATCCAGTTTCCGAATCCAGTGGGAGAACCGCAGACATGGCCGGCCTTGAATCCACCACCAGCATCGGCGTCCTGACCAGCGGCGGCGACGCCCAGGGCATGAATGCGGCAGTTCGCGCCGTCGTGCGTTCCGCCTTGCACCAAGGCACCGTCGTCTACGCCATTGACGAAGGCTATCAGGGCATGGTGGACGGTGGCAGCCGGATTCGCCCGCTATCGTGGGATGACGTGGGCAGCATCCTGCATCGGGGCGGCACCGTGATCGGCACTGCCCGCTGCGCCCGGTTCCGCGAGCGGGAAGGCCGATTGCGGGCCGCATGTAATCTGTTGCAGTGCGGCATCGACCGGCTGGTGATTATCGGCGGCGATGGCAGTCTGACCGGGGCTGATACCTTTCGCCAGGAATGGCCGGGCCTGGTGGCGGAACTGCGCGAGCGTGGCGAAATTGACGAAGCGACCGCGCAGCAGCATCCGGCGCTGATGATCGTCGGGCTGGTCGGCTCGATTGATAACGACATGGTTGGCACTGACATGACCATTGGCGCGGATTCCGCGCTGCACCGGATCACCGAGGCGATGGACGCGCTCACCAGCACCGCCGCCAGCCACCAGCGCAGTTTCGTGGTGGAAGTCATGGGCCGGCATTGCGGTTACCTGGCCCTGACCAGCGCCATCGCCGGCGGTGCCGACTATGTGCTGATTCCCGAAAATCCGCCCGCCGAAGGTTGGGAAGATCAGATGTGCGAGCTGCTGCGGCGGGGCCGGGCGGCCGGGCGGCGCGACAGCATTGTGGTCGTTGCCGAGGGCGCTGCCGACCGCGCCGGGAACCTGATTAGCGCCGATCATGTGCGCCGGGTGCTGGAGGAACGGCTGGGCGAGGACACCCGCGTCACCATTCTCGGCCATGTCCAGCGCGGCGGGACGCCGAGCGCCTACGACCGCTGGATGAGTACCCTGGTCGGTCACGCCGCAGTCGAGGAGCTGCTGGCCGCAACTCCCGACAGCGAGCCACAGCTGATTGGGGTGCGCTACAACCGCATTCACCGCGCCCCGCTGATGCAGTGCGTCGAGCAGACCCGGGCGGTGGCGCGGCTGATCCGCGAAAAGCAGTACCCCGAGGCGATGGACATGCGCGGCGGCAGTTTTACCGCCATGTTCGACATGTTCAAGGCAATGGCTGAGGCGTTGCCCAGCATCGCGCCGCCAGCCCGACCCCGTCGAATCGCGGTGATTCACGGCGGAGCGCTGGCCCCCGGCATGAATACTGCCGCCCGCGCCGCAGTTCGGCTGGGACTGGATCGCGGTCATGCCATGCTGGGGGTGCGTGGCAGTTTTACCGGTTTGATTGATAGCCGGATCGAGGAATTGAGCTGGGGCGATGTCGAGGGCTGGACGGCGCTGGGCGGTGCTGAACTGGGCGCAAGCCGGCAGATTCCCACCACAGAGCAACTCTATCCGGTGGCCCGCGCTTTGGAGACCAACGGGGTGGACGGCCTGCTGGTGATCGGCGGCTGGATGGCTTATCAGGCGGCTTACCGGTTGTACAGCGAGCGCGAGCGTTATCCCGCCTTCAAAATTCCGATCATTTGTCTGCCGGCCAGCATCGACAACAACCTGCCCGGTTCGGAACTGAGCATCGGCGCAGACACCGCCTTAAACGTGATTGTCGAGGCGCTGGACCGGATCAAACAATCGGCGATGGCGGCGCGGCGCTGTTTCGTAGTCGAGGTGATGGGCCGGCAGTGCGGCTATCTGGCGCTGATGAGTGGTCTGGCGGGCGGGGCCGAACGAATTTACCTGCCGGAAGAAGGGATTACGCTGAAGGACTTGCAGGCGGACGTGGAGCGGATGATCGAAAGTTTCCGGGGTGGACGGCGGTTCTACCTGACTATCCGCAACGAACGGGCCAATAGTCAATACACTACCGATTTCCTGTGCCGGCTGTTTGAGGAAGAAGGCGGCCATTTGTTCGATGTGCGCCAAGCGGTGCTGGGTCATATCCAGCAAGGCGGCAATCCCTCACCGTTCGACCGGATTCTGGCGACCCGGCTGGCGGCACATGGCATTGATCTTTTGACCGAAGAACTGAATCGCGGCACGGCGGCTGGCGCGTTTATCGGTCTGGCTGAAGGCAAGGTGACTACGTTCCCGCTCAAGCAGATGCCGGACATGATCGACCCCGCCAACTGGCGACCGCTGGAGCAATGGTGGCTGGCGCTGCGTCCGGTGCTGGAGGCACTGGCCTGATGCCCATTCGTAGCACGGGCATCTTGCCCGTGTTGAAACGGGCAATTCCCGCATCCGCGGGGGAATGACGGAAAACAAAGTTTGGGCGTTATGAGTCAAGCATCGCTCTCTTAATTTAATGGCAGTGGGGCATACAGTCCGTGAGCGACGCAATAGCCAATGCCGGAGGAACCGCCGGTAATGAGAACCCTCTTTTTTTGCAGGGCTCTTTTAGGTCTCACGCTAAACTGCAATGAAAATGACATATTTCTGCCCTATAAAAGCCGCTTTGCCGTAGTAGGGTTCGGATTGCGTTATCCACCCGCGATTTTCCCTTACGACCATCCATCCTGGAGGTTTTCCGTGTTCAAGAAAAAACGGGTTCTCGCCCTGGCGGCAACCCTTGTCGTCACCGGCGCGGCTTACGCCCAGTCCGCCCGCGACTATATCAGTGTCGTCGGTTCGTCCACGGTCTACCCATTCACCACGGCAGTGGCTGAACGATTCGGCAAGGGTAGCAAGTTCAAGACGCCCAAAGTCGAATCGACCGGCACCGGCGGCGGCTTCAAACTGTTTTGCAGCGGGGTCGGCGTTCAATATCCCGATGTCAGCAATGCCTCGCGGGCGATCAAAAAGTCCGAGATCGAAAGCTGCACTAAAAATGGCGTCACCGACATTGTCGAGATCAAGATCGGTTTTGACGGTATCGTCATCGCCGCTTCCAAGAAAAGCAAGCCGGTGGCGCTGACCATCAAGGATATTTGGCTGGCCTTGGCCAAGGAAATCCCGGCACCCGGCACCGGCAAGCTGGCCCCTAATCCCTTCAAGACCTGGAAGGAGGTCAATCCTGAATTGCCCGCCAGCAAAATCGAGGTGCTAGGGCCGCCGCCAACCTCCGGCACCCGTGATGCTTTCGTGGAGTTGGTCATGGATCACGGCTGCAAGGAATTTGCCGCGATCAAGGAACTGGAAAAGGCCGATGAGAAGAAGGCCAAAGCGGTGTGCCAGACCGTTCGTGAAGATGGCGCGTTCATCGAAGCCGGCGAGAATGACAACCTGATCGTGCAGAAACTGGTCGCTAATCCTGATGCGCTGGGGATTTTTGGCTACAGTTTTCTGGAAGAGAACCTTGATAAAATTCAGGGCGAAACGATCAACGGCGTCATGCCCAATTTCGAGAATATCGCCGACGGCAAGTATCCAGTGTCCCGGCCTCTGTTCGTCTACATCAAAAAAGCCCACGTCGGCGTGATTCCCGGTATCAAGGAATTCATCGCCGAATTCACCAGTGAAAAGGCGGTGGGCGATGAAGGCTATCTTGGCAAGAAAGGGCTGATTCCACTGCCCGACACCGAGCGCAAGCAGGTTGCGGCGGACGCCAATAGCCTCAAGACCCTGGCCCCGTAACGGGAACCTTCCCGATCAGGTCCGTCGCCGTTGAACCCCGGTTCAGCCGCAACCGGGATGATCGTGTTTTAGCGGTGACACCATGCAGTCCTCTATCCTGTTCACCCTGATCCTGTTGAGCATTGGCGGCTACTACCTGGGGCGTTACCGCGCCCTCGCCGTCGCCGGCGGCCAGATTCGCAACCTGCATTCCCTGCCCAGTTTTTATGGTTCCTACACGGCGTTGTGGTGTGGTCTGCCGGCGCTGATCGTGTTTGCGGTCTGGGCGACGTTGCAACCGAGCGTCATCATTGATCTGGTGATCGCCGGAATGCCGCCGGAATTACGCGATTTGCCGCCCGACCGGTTGAATCTGGTAGTCAACGATCTCAAGAATCTGGTCGGCGGCAACATTGTCTCCAGTACGCCCGACTCCGCGATGCTGGAGGCCGCTAACCGCTACCGGAATCTGCAACTCATTGGCAATGCCTCGCTGTGGGTGGTGATCCTGACCTTGGCTATCGCCGGGGTCGCCTATGCCTGGCGGACCATTTCGCCCACCCTGCGGGCGCGAAACCGGGTTGAGCAGGTGGTTAATCTGTTCCTGATCGCCAGTTCGACGGTCGCCATTTTTACCACGCTCGGTATCGTGCTGTCGGTGCTGTTCGAGTCGATCCAGTTTTTTCGCAAGGTACCGATCACCGAATTCCTGTTCGGGATGCAATGGAGTCCGCAGACCGCCCTTCGCGCTGATCAGGTGGGTTCATCGGGCGCGTTTGGTTCAGTGCCACTATTCGCCGGCACCCTGCTGATTTCCGGGATTGCCATGCTGATCGCGGTCCCGATTGGCCTGATGGCGGCGCTGTATCTATCCGAATACGCTACCCCGAAATTCCGCGCCTTCGCCAAGCCCGCGCTGGAAATCCTGGCCGGGATCCCGACGGTGGTATACGGCTTTTTCGCCGCCCTGACCGTGGCTCCGCTGATCCGCGAAATCGGCACCGCGCTGGGTTTGCACGTTGCCTCGGAAAGCGCACTGGCGGCCGGGCTGGTGATGGGCATCATGATCATTCCGTTTGTGTCCTCGCTGTCTGACGACGTGATCAATGCCGTACCGCAGTCGATGCGCGACGGTTCCTACGCCCTGGGCGCGACCAAGTCGGAAACTATCAAGCGGGTGTTATTGCCGGCGGCGCTGCCCGGCATCGTCGGCAGCATCCTGCTGGCGGTATCCCGCGCCATTGGCGAAACCATGATCGTGGTCATGGCCGCCGGGTTGTCGGCCAACCTGACCGCCAATCCGTTGGAAGCGGTCACGACCGTCACGGTGCAAATCGTGACCTTGTTGACCGGCGATCAGGAGTTTGACAGCCCCAAAACCCTGGCGGCCTTCGCCCTCGGCCTGATGCTGTTCGTGGTCACGCTAATCCTCAACATCATCGCGCTACAGGTGGTGCGTAAATATCGGGAGCAATATGAATAAGCCAACGCCTGCCGCTGCGTCGGCGGTCTTCAGTCGGGACATCAAAACCATCGTCAATAACGGCCTCAAGCGCCGCCACGCCGCTGAACGGCGCTTTCGCGGGTATGGGCTGATCGCAATCAGTCTGGGGCTGCTGTTCGTGGTGCTGATGTTTGCCAACATCATCAGCAAGGGCTATCCGGCGTTCTGGCAAACCTATGTCCAGGTTCCGATCAGCTTTGATCCGGCGGTGATCGATCCGCAAGGCACCCGTGATCGTGCGGCCATCGAGAACGCCGATTACGCCGCCCTGGTTCGTGCCGGGATGCGCCAGATGTTTCCGGCAGTGCAGGGCCGGATCGAACTGCGGGCTTTATATGGTCTGGTCAGCTCCGATGCGAGCTATGAACTGCAACGCCGGGTCCAGCAGAACCCGGCGCTGATCGGCTCCAGCCAGGAACTCTGGCTACTGGCTTCGGCGACGGTCGATACTCTGGTCAAGGGCAATATCGACCGCAGCCTGGATGAGGCAGAACGACCGATCAAGGACAATCAGATCGGCTGGGTAGACCGACTGCAAGCGACGGGTAAGATCGAAAAGCAGTTCAACACGATCCTGTTGAGCAGCGGTGATTCCCGCGAGCCGGAACAGGCCGGGATTCGCGGGGCGTTGATGGGGTCGTTCTACACCCTGTTGATCACGTTCCTGCTGTCGTTTCCGATTGGAGTAGCGACCGCGGTGTATCTGGAAGAATTCGCCCCGAAGAACCGCTGGACCGATCTGATCGAAGTGAACATCAACAATCTGGCGGCGGTGCCGTCCATCGTGTTCGGGCTGCTGGGGCTAGCGGTGTTCATCAACTTCTTCGGCTTGCCACGTTCCGCGCCGCTGGTCGGCGGATTGGTGCTGAGTTTGATGACTTTACCGGTGATCATCATCGCCGGTCGGGCGGCCCTGACCTCGGTGCCGCCGTCGATCCGCGAGGCAGCCTTGGGCATGGGCGCGTCCAAGCTGCAAATGGTCGGGCATCATGTGCTGCCACTGGCGATGCCGGGGATGTTGACCGGGGCGATTATCGGCATGGCCCGCGCCTTGGGCGAATCCGCGCCGTTGTTGATGATCGGCATGGTGGCTTTCATCGTCGACGTCCCCAAGGGCGTCATGGACCCCGCCACCGTGTTGCCGGTGCAGATCTATCTGTGGTCCGACCTGCCGGAACGGGCGTTTGTGGAACGGACTTCGGCGGCGATCATGGTATTGCTGGCCTTCATGGTGCTGATGAACGGGCTGGCGATTATTCTCCGCAAGCGGTTTGAGCGGCGCTGGTAAGCTGTTTCCGCGCACTGCCTACCCATTATCATCACTGAGGCTTTAATCCGCATGAGTACCACGTTCATTGAAACCAAGACCGCCCTGGATACGGCGCTGCGACCCGCTACTGACGCGGGCAAGCCGTCCGGTGTTGAACTCACGGATTACGATAATCGGCAGACCGTTGGCAACATCACTGTTGATCATCCCAAAATGGTTTGCCGGAACGTCAACGTCTATTACGGACAAAAACAGGCGCTCAGAGAGATCGGCATCGACATTGGCGCCAACGAGGTGATCGCCTTCATTGGCCCGTCCGGCTGTGGCAAGTCCACCTTTCTGCGCTGTCTGAACCGGATGAACGACACCATCGTCACCTGCCGGGTCACTGGGCAACTCAAGCTCGACGATGAAGATATTTACGCCCCGGACATTGACGTGGTGCAATTGCGGGCGCGGATCGGGATGGTGTTCCAGAAGCCCAATCCCTTCCCTAAATCCATTTATGAAAACGTCGCTTACGGGCCGCGCATTCACGGCATGGTTAATACCAAAGCGGAGCTTGACGATTTGGTGCGGGCCAGTCTGGAGCGGGCTGGACTGCTCAAGGAAGTGGACAAGCGAATGAATGATCCCGGCACCAGCCTGTCTGGCGGCCAGCAACAGCGACTGTGCATTGCCCGGGCAATTGCGGTGAATCCCGAAGTGATTCTGATGGACGAACCTTGCTCGGCGCTCGATCCGATTGCCACCGCCAAAATTGAAGAGTTAATCGACGAACTGCGTGAAAATTACACCATCGTCATCGTCACCCACTCCATGCAGCAGGCGGCTCGCGTCTCGCAGCGCACCGCTTATTTCCACTTGGGCGACTTGATCGAGGTTGGCGAAACTGATCACATTTTCACTAACCCCAAGCACAAACTCACTGAAGATTACATCACCGGCCGCTTTGGCTGATCTTTGGCTAATATAGGCATCCTAAACCGGTTGTAGAGGTAGCACGGGCATCCTTCCCGTGCTGCGATAAATTCCACAACTTAAATCGGATTCTATACTGTCCCCGCATTCGCGCATTCGACCGGAGTATTCCACTATGGCTATCAGCCAAGACGCGCATACCGTCAAGCAATTCGACCTGCAACTCGCCAACCTGCGTAATCTGGTGCTGGAAATGGGCGGGCTGACTGAGGATCAACTCAAGCGGGCCGTTGCGGCGCTCGATGAGGAAGACATGATCGCCGCCCGCGAGGTCATTTTGCGTGACCGGCTGGTCAACGGGATGCAAGTCAAGGCTGACGAGGACTGCGTCAGCATCATCGCCCTGCGCCAACCGCTAGGCAGCGACCTGCGAATGATCATGTCGTTGGCGAATACCGTGACCGACCTGGAACGCATCGGCGACGGGGCTAAGAAAATCTGCCGGATGGCCGTCCAGATTTATGACGGCGTCAGCAGCCCGCCCAGCGCTAAACTGCTACGCGACGTGACGCCGATGGCGGCACTGGCCGCCGAGATGTTGCATGACTCCCTTGACGCGCTGGCCAGACTGGATGTCGAAAAAGCGCTGACCATCATTCACAACGACGACGAACTGGATCAGGAATTCCAGTCGGCGTTACGGCGGCTGATTACCTACATGATGGAAGACCAGCGCACCATTGGCCACGCGATCAACGTGGTGTTCATCTTCAAGGCGCTGGAGCGAATCGGCGATCACTGCAAAAACATTGCTGAACACATCGTCTATCTGGTCGAGGGCAAAAATATCCAGAAACGCCGTAATCTGGATATGAGTTTGGCGATCCTGGCGCAGGAAAAGTCATCGCCATAAATTCGGATTGAATCCATCGCCCATCATTAATCACTCCGGCAACGGTAATTGCACGGCGTAGTTGGAAACCGGCAACGCTACGGTAATCACGCCCTGTTTGAACAGAAATTGGGCAAATCGCTTGTAGCCGGCTTCATCGAGCGCTGCTGGCCGCCGGGCCAATCGCGGCAGGGTGTCGCGCCACGCCCGGCGATTCAACTCGTCATCCAAATCCGGGTGCTGGGCAATAAACGCTTTCCACGCCTCATCCGGGTGATTAACGATGTACAGCGTTGCTTTTTCCAGCGCAGCCATGAACCGGCCCAACCGGGGATCAGTGAGTTGTTCGCGGTTGGCGATCAGCACCAGTTCGTCATAAGGCGGTACGCCTTCCTCCTCCGGGTAAAATGCCCGACCCGGCTTTTTCGCCAACTCCAATTGATTCAACTCGAAATTGCGGAAAGCGCCAATCACCGCATCCACCTGTTTCGACAACAGGGCCGGCGACAGGGAGAAATTGACATTGACCAAAGTCACGTCCTCCAGCTTGAGGCCGGCTTTGGCAAGCATGGTTTTGAGCAGTGTCTCCTCGAATCCACCGACGGAGTAACCAATTTTGCGGCCTTTAAGATCAGCCAGAGTTTTAACTGGCCCGTCTTTCAGCGTCACCAGCGTATTCAACGGCGTCGCCACCAAAGTGGCGATCCGCTTTACCGGCAGACCGGCAGTGACTTGCATCATCAATTGCGGCTGGTAGGTTAGCGCCAGATTAACCTTACCGGCGGCGACCAGTTTGGGCGGATCGTTGGGATCCGCCGGCGTTTGCAACTCGACTTCCAGATTCTGGGCGGCGAAAAAGCCCTGTTGCTGGGCCACTACCAGCGCCGCGTGATCGGGATTGACGAACCAGTCGAGCATAACGGTCAGCTTCTTCGAGGCTTCAGCCGGCGGGTCTTTGGCCCAACCGCCAGGTGCAGTCAGGGTCAGCAGCATGAGCAGGGCAATATGGAATGGTTTAAGCATGAGCGTCTCCAATGAAGCGTTAATCGTTCTGAGCCGTTTCCGGGTTAGCGGGATGCCAGGGCAACAGCCATTTCAGACCCGCATCGACCGCGAAATATAACCCAACCGCCAGCAGCGCCAGTACCACCAGCGCCGCAAACATCAAATCCACCTGCATCCGGCTGTTGGCGTGCAGCATCAGATAGCCGAGGCCGGCGCTGGCCCCGACCCATTCGCCCAGCACTGCCCCAATCGGAGCCACTGCGGCCGCCACCCGTAGCCCGGACGCCAGCGCCGGCAATGCGGCGGGCAGGGCAATATGCCGCAGGACTGCCCAGCGCCGGGGTTCGGGAACCATGACTCGCGCCAAATCCAGCCAGCCCGGCGGGACATGACGCAGTCCATCGTAAAAATTGGCGGTCACCGGAAAATAAATGATCAGCACGGTCATGGCGATTTTGGAACCCATCCCGTAGCCCAGCCATAACACCAGTAAGGGTGCAATGGCAAACACCGGAATCGCTTGGGAGGCAATCAGCATTGGCAACAGCCAGCGCCGCGCCCGCCGCGAATAACCCAGCGCCAGCGCGGTGCCACTGCCGAGCAAGGTTCCCAGCAGCATCCCGACCAGGATTTCCAGCGCTGTGACTCCGGCATGACCAAGCAGCGAACCGGCGTTATTCCACAGACTCGCTGCCACCGCGAACGGATCGGGCAGAATGTACGGCGGCAATTCACCGATTACCACGATCATTTGCCAGGCCAACATCAACCCGATTAAGAGCAGCAGGCCGTGCGCCATTGCTTTCACACCACGACCTCCAGCCGCCGCAAAATGGCACGATACGCGACCTGCACCGCCGGATCGCCGGGATCGCGGGGCGGAACGCCGGGCAAATCAGGCAAGGTTTGCAAGGTCGCTGGCCGTCCGTTCATCACCAGCACCTGATCGCCCAGCCGCAAGGCTTCCAGCGGATCGTGGGTGATCAACAACACGGTTCGCCCGGCCAGCAGTTCGACGGCGAGAGCTTGCAGGCGCAGCCGGGTCAGCGCGTCCAGCCCGGAAAACGGTTCGTCCATGAGTACCACCGGGCGATCTTCCATCAGGGTCCGGGCCAGCGCCGCCCGCTGCCGCATGCCACCGGACAGGGTTTCCGGTCGCACCAGCGCGGAGTCGGCCAATCCCACTCGCGCCAACAGTTCCAAGGCCCGCTGCCGATCCGGGCGTTCGCCGCGCAACCGGCTGCCGAGCAGCACATTGTCCAGCACGTTCAGCCACGGCAACAGCAAATCCTGTTGCGCCATCCAGGCCACCCGACCCGCCAATGGCAACCCGTCGTCGCCATGTAATTCGCCGCTGACGCCAACGGCGGTCAGTCCGGCCAGCAGCCGCAGCAGGCTGCTTTTGCCGATGCCGCTGGGACCCAGCAGGCAGGTAAAACAGCCGCCGGCCACGTCCAAATTCAGCCCATCAAACAGCGCCAGCCCGCCATAAACCAGTCGCGCCGAACGGAGCCGGATTGCGAGTGGCGGCGGGGAGGCATGGGCATAGGTGGGTTGAACTGGGCTAGACATTGGTCATTCCGGCGTCAGCGCGAATCTAGGAATCCGCTGAAATAAGATCCAGCTTGAATTTAAGGCGATCTCTGGCAAAGGTTATACCGAATCGGGCCTATAGGAATCCGACCTGAGTTGTGGAATTGCCGCTTCGAACCACCCCGGCGCTTCGCGCCACCCCTCCTTATCCAAGGAGGGGATAAAACCAGCACGGTACATCGCTTTTTCCCCTCCTTGAGTAAGGAGGGGTGGCCCC
>CAIRMO010000120.1 GCA_903879705.1 uncultured Candidatus Competibacteraceae bacterium
GGCAGATCGTCGCCGGGGAAGTCGTAGCTGGACAGCAGCTCGCGCACTTCCATTTCCACCAGTTCCAGCAGTTCGGCGTCGTCAACCATGTCGGCTTTGTTCAGATAGACGACGATGTAGGGCACGCCCACCTGCCGGGCCAGCAGAATGTGTTCGCGGGTCTGCGGCATCGGGCCGTCGGCGGCGGACACCACCAGCACCGCGCCGTCCATCTGGGCCGCGCCGGTGATCATGTTCTTGATGTAGTCGGCATGACCCGGGCAGTCGACGTGGGCGTAGTGCCGCTTCGGCGATTGATACTCGACGTGGGCGGTGGCGATGGTGATGCCGCGCGCCTTTTCTTCCGGCGCCGAGTCAATCTGGTCGTAAGCCTTGAATTCGCCGCCAAACTTGGCCGCCATCACCTTGGTGATCGCCGCCGTCAGCGTGGTCTTGCCGTGATCGACGTGACCAATCGTTCCCACATTCACATGCGGCTTATTGCGCTCAAATTTTTCTTTGGACACCGTACTCACTCCATCTGATTCAAATGCTTCAGCAACCGCTTCAGGATGCTTTCTTGATCACCGCCTCCGCGATAGTCGCGGGGGCCTCGTTATACTTGGCGAATTCCATGGAATAGGTGGCTCGACCTTGGGTAGCTGAACGCAGGTCGGTGGCGTAGCCAAACATCTCGGCTAGCGGCACCTCGGCGCGGACCACTTTGCCCGATGGCGAATCATCCATGCCTTGCAACATCCCGCGCCGGCGGTTCAAATCGCCCATCACGTCGCCCATGTAATCTTCAGGCGTCACCACTTCAACCTTCATGATGGGCTCCAGCAGCACCGCACCGGCCTTGAGTGCCCCCTCCTTGAAGCTCATCGATCCAGCGATCTTGAAGGCGATCTCGCTGGAATCGACTTCGTGATAGGAGCCATCAAAGATCGTGACTTTGATATCTACTACCGGAAAACCCGCCAGTACGCCTTTGCCCATCTGTTCCTGAACGCCCTTGTCCACGGCCGGCACATATTCGCGGGGAACGACACCACCGACAATGGCATTGACGAATTCGTAACCGGTTCCCGGTGGCTGCGGCTCCAACCTCAGCCAGACATGACCGTATTGACCACGCCCACCAGACTGGCGCACAAACTTGCCTTCCTGCTCCACCGTCTTACGGATAGTTTCACGGTAGGCGACCCGGGGCTTACCGACATTAGCGTCGACCTTGAATTCGCGCTTCATCCGATCGACGATGATTTCCAGATGCAGTTCACCCATGCCAGAAATGATGGTCTGACCGGATTCCTGATCGGTATGAACCCGGAACGACGGGTCTTCCTGAGCCAGCTTGCTCAGCGCCACGCCCATTTTTTCCTGATCGGCGCGGGTCTTGGGTTCCACCGCCACCGAAATAACCGGTTCCGGGAACTCCATCCGTTCGAGGGTAATAATTTGATGGGCATCGCAAAGAGTATCGCCGGTAGTCACGTCTTTCAGCCCGACGCAGGCAGCGATATCGCCGGCGCGGATTTCCTTGATTTCTTCGCGGCTGTTGGCGTGCATCTGCACGATCCGACCGATGCGCTCGCGGCGGCTTCGAACCGGGTTGTAGACCGTATCGCCGGAATTAACCACGCCCGAGTAGCACCGGACAAAGGTCAGAGTGCCGACAAACGGGTCAGTCGCGATCTTGAAAGCCAGCGCTGCAAACGGCGCGCTGTCGTTGGCTTGGCGATCGCCTTCACTTTCAGCGGCGTCATCCAGAATGCCTTTGACCGGCGGTTTATCCAGCGGCGATGGCAAGTAGCGGATCACCGCATCCAGCATCGCCTGCACACCCTTATTCTTGAAGGCCGATCCGCACATCGCCAGCACAATCTCACCCTTGACGGTACGGGCGCGCAGTCCAGCGTAAATTTCTTCCTCGCTGAGAGCCTGACCTTCGAGGTACTTCTCCATTAACTCGTCAGAGGCTTCGGCGGCGGCTTCCACCATTTTCTCGCGCCATACTACACAATCGTTCTGCAACTCAGCCGGGATATCGACATACTCGAACTTCATGCCGAGACTGTCTTCATCCCAATTGATCGCCTGCATCTTGACCAGATCGACGAGGCCCTTGAATTTGTCCTCAGCGCCGATCGGCAACTGGATCGGCACCGGACGGGCACCCAACCGATCCTGAATCTGCTGCACTACACGTAGAAAGTCAGCGCCAGCGCGATCCATCTTGTTGATGAACGCCAGTCGTGGCACCCCATATTTATTCGCTTGCCGCCAGACCGTTTCCGATTGCGGCTCCACCCCGCCCACCGCGCAAAACACTGCACAGGCACCATCGAGTACCCGCAGTGAGCGCTCGACTTCGATGGTGAAGTCCACATGTCCAGGGGTGTCGATGATATTGACGCGGTGTTCGTCAAACTGGCCAGCCATGCCCGCCCAAAAACAGGTGGTCGCCGCCGAAGTGATGGTGATGCCGCGCTCCTGCTCCTGCACCATCCAGTCCATGGTAGCCGCGCCGTCGTGGACTTCGCCCAGCTTGTGGGACACCCCCGTGTAAAACAGAATACGCTCGGTCACCGTAGTCTTTCCGGCATCAATATGAGCCATGATGCCGAGATTGCGATAGCGATCGATGGGGGTTTTACGCGCCACAACGGAATCCTCGAAACTTACCAGCGATAATGAGCAAAGGCTTTATTAGCCTCTGCCATACGATGCACATCTTCACGCTTCTTGACTGCCGCGCCGCGGCTGTCAGCCGCATCCATCAGCTCGCCAGCCAGGCGGCGGGCCATGGATTTCTCGCCGCGCTTGCGGGAGGCATCAATAATCCAGCGCATGGCCAAGGTGTTGCGGCGCACCGAGCGCACTTCAATCGGCACCTGATAGGTCGCGCCGCCAACCCGGCGGGACTTGACTTCGACGACGGGCCGGACGTTATCCAGCGCCTGGTCGAGCAGACCTAGCGGATTGTCCTTGCCTTTTTCTGTCATCGCATCGAGCGCGCCGTAGACAATCTTTTCGGCAATCGACTTCTTGCCGCGCTCCATGACCATATTTACAAACTTGGCGAGCATCAGACTCCCATGCTTGGGATCGGGAAGGATGACGCGCTTGGGAACTTCTCTTCTTCTCGGCATAACCGCCTCAATCTCTCGGAAGCTGACGCAAAATCAGGACTTGGGCCGCTTGGCGCCGTACTTGGAACGCGATTGCCGGCGCTTGGTCACCCCGGAGGTGTCCAGACTGCCGCGCACCACATGGTAGCGAACGCCGGGCAAATCCTTGACGCGCCCGCCGCGAATCAGCACCACTGAGTGCTCCTGCAAATTGTGGCCTTCGCCGCCGATGTAGCTGGTCACTTCCTGGCCGTTGGTCAGGCGCACCCGAGCGACTTTACGCAACGCGGAGTTGGGCTTTTTCGGCGTGGTGGTGTACACACGGGTACAGACGCCGCGCTTCTGCGGGCAGCTTTCGAGCGCCGGCACGTTGCTCTTGGCTTTATTGCTGACGCGCGGTTTACGCACCAACTGATTGATTGTGGGCATCGCCCCTACTCCAAAAATAAAGCTTTACAAGGCTCTCTGAAATTCGGTCAATCCGGCGCAGATTCAGCGCCCCGGTTTGCAAAGAGGCGGAACTATAGGGAGGCAAGCTACCGATGTCAAGTTGATCCGGCCCGCTCAGCAATTCTCCGGTTGACGATAGCCAGCGGAGTCGCAGAACCGCCTAAAATGAAGTTTTCAATCGCGACGAACCTGCGATAGTCAGTGACAGCGAGAATATCGATGGAAAATTCTGTAAAAATTACATATAGTTATGCTTTTACTGATGGACAGATCAAGATGTTCGACCTGTTCCTTGACCGGGGGACGCTCGGCCTGATCCCCCGGCCTCCCGATCCCGCGCCAGACTGGACATTGTTGGAACAGAATCAGTGCCGAAATTGCCCGATTGACGCCAGTGACTATCAATTCTGCCCGGTTGCCCTGAACTTTGCGGGGATCGCCATGCACTTCGCTGACCGCATTTCTCACGAACCGGCTCAGGTTGTCGTTACGACTATGGAGCGAACCTATACCAAGGACACTACCCTTCAGCAGGGTTTGGCTTCGCTGCTGGGCGTGATCATGACCACCAGCGGCTGTCCGATCATGGAACCCCTCAAGCCGATGGTGCAACTCCATCTGCCTTTTGCGACTCTGCCTGAGACGGTGGTGCGGGCGACCTCCATGTACCTGTTAGCGCAATATCTGCGCCGCGCTGAAGGAAAATCCGGGGAGTTCGAACTGGACGGTCTGACCCACATTTATGCCGAGATCGCTACGGTAAACCGGGATTTTGTGCGCCGCCTGCGCGAAGCTGCAACTGAGGACGCCAATATCAATGCGCTGGTTGGGCTGGACTGTTTCGCCACCATGGTGCCGCTGATTGCCGAGGACATGTTGAAAGAAATCAGGCCCTATTTCTCGGCTTATCTGGATCAATAGTGCGAATCCTGCTGCTCGGCGGCATCGGCGAAGCGGTGCAGTTGGCTCGCGGCCTGACGCCGGATCATGCCGTGATTTACAGCCTGGCCGGCAAAGGGCGAAGGCCGGAATTGCCCGATCCGGTGCGCATCGGCGGCTTCGGCGGCAGCGCCGGACTGGCGGCATTTTTACGCGAACAGGCCATTGAACGGCTGATTGACGCCACTCATCCCTACGCAGCGCAGATGAGCCGGAACGCTGCGCAAGCCGCGTGCTTGACCGGCGTTCCGCTGTGGGCGTACCGGCGTCCGCCATGGCGACCGGAATCCGGCGATGATTGGCGGTTCGCCGCCGACTGGCCGGGCCTGATAGCCGCAGTGCAAGCGTTCCAGCGCCCGTTCTTCACCATCGGTCTGGAACCCTTGCGCCAGGTTAAGGCTATTCCTCCGACACAGTATTGGCTGGTCCGCTGTCTGGAGACGAAAGTGCCGAGTTCACCGCAATTGACCGTCCTCGGCGCGACCGGGCCGTTTGCGCTGGAAGCCGAACTCGCGCTGCTCCGGGAGTGGCGGATTGACGCGCTGGTCGCCAAAAACAGCGGTGGCGATGCGGTTGCGGCCAAGCTGGCGGCAGCGCGGCAGCTTCAGATTCCGGTGATCCTGCTGGAGCGACCAGCGCTGCCCGCAGCGGATCGGGAATTCACTACGGTGGATGCGATGCTCGCCGCTTTCCGGGAAAGCATTTGAGTATCAGTACCGCCCGTTACATTCTACCCGTATCGTGCGCCGTCCCCACCGCTGACATACATGCCCGCCTTAGCACCCCCGATACTCCCCAACTGGGCTTCGATAAGCTGCGCTTTTTTCGCGCCAAGCCCCGGTTGGACGGACGTATGGAAGTAATACCGTTTACCGATAGGTTCCGTACTTTTCAAAGGCCAAAAACTACCCTGTTCGTCATACCCACGAAAGCGGGTATCCAGTTGTTCAGCGGCTGCCTGGATTCCCGCATTCGCGGGAATGACGAAGACCTATTGAGAATTGGTATAATGACTACCATGAGGATAACAGTAGGTATCGTTATAAAACTATTGATAGAGGACGTTGGTCCGTGGGTTCGGGAACTCGTTCGGCAGATCTGCAAAGCCTTTGAGATTCGGATTACTAAAGGGGTGGTCAATAAAGATCACCATTGTGCATATTCCAGCCCGTGACTTTCGAGCTGAATTTTAAGGCGCGTGGTTCAGTCGATGCGCACACAGACTTTTAGCCCGTTACTTCAACCCACCCGCTGAAAGCCGGTGGGTTGAAGTAAATCTGGTCAGTCGATTGTGTTAGGTTGCCAAGAAGACGGCAACTTAACCTATGCGGCTAATTCACAGTTACATGTAAATAAGCCCCTGCACAAGGATCTGAATCAGAGAACCAAATGTTAACGGTTTTCCCGGCCAACATCGCAGCGAGCATACCAGCATAGGTCGCTTTAACATTCTCTTTATTACCAGGACGCCCAGCGCCTCCACTCCATATTAAGTTTGCGGTTGCTGCACACCCTGTTGGTACTGAAAGACTAAAAGCTATGAATTCGGGAAGGTAAGTCGTTTCAATTCTAGTGATCCTCCCTACATAAGGACCACTAGCATGGGCTAAAGAAGTGAATAACAATGCGCTAACGACTAGCACAATCCGAATTTTAACATTTTTCAGATTCTTCATAACTCTTCTCCTCTTCAAAAAGGCCAAATGTGAATTGGGGGTTAGGTGGGTTACGTTGCGTTAAAAGCAACCCAACGGATTGATGGCTATTAGCGTAGCGAGTCAACACCTTGCATAGCCTCACTGAACGCTCAAGCTGAAAGCACCTGTCAGGTTTGAACGAAAAGTTGTTGCCTCGATGGTGTAAGTTCCAGCCCCTAACGCCCAAGTGATTTTGGCATTAGCTGAACCGCCGCTATCATCGTCCGAAGTGATCTTAGTACCATCCTTGCCACTACCATTGAGCAAGAATAAATAGGAATCCACGGGAGAAGAAGTCAGGTTAATCACCACCGTTCGCGGTGTACTTAAAGTGAAGGTGTAAAATTTGGCGTAACTTCCAGAGCGATGCGTCGAAGCGCAACTCGTCTCCCAATTCCCGGATACGGTTGCCCCGACAGCAATGGACGATTGGCAATTACTGCTGGTTCCGGTTCCAACACTCAAGCTGAAAGCACCTGTCTGGTTTGAACGAAAAGTTGTTGCCTCGATGGTGTAAGTTCCAGCCCCTAACGCCCAAGTGATTTTGGCATTAGCTGAACCACCGCTATCATCGTCTGAAGTGATCTTAGTACCATCCTTGCCACTACCATTGAGCAAGAATAAAAAGGAATCCACGGCAGAAGAAGTCAGGTTAATCACCACCGTTTGCGGTGTACTCAAAGTGAAGGTGTAAAACTTGGCGTAACTTCCAGAACGATGCGTCGAAGCGCAACTCGTCCCCCAATTCCCGGATACGGTTGCCCCGACAGCAATAGACGATTGGCAATTACTGCTGGTTCCACCATTAAAGGTAGCAGTTACTGACTTGGCAGCGGTCATGTTGACTACGCAATTTCCAGTGCCCGTACAACCTGCATTTCCGCCACTCCAGCCGCCAAAGGTCGAACCCGTTGAGGGAGAAGCCGTCAAGGTCACGGTGGTTCCACTGTTGAAATTGGCGCTACAGGTCGAGCCACAATTGATCCCGGTTGGATTGCTGCTTACTGTTCCAGCGCCACCGCTATTGCCGGTCGTATTAACCGTTAGCGAATAGGAAGCGGGCGCATCATCATCCAGAATGATGGAAAGAATCGCAGGCAAATAAGTTGAAAGAGGGGATGGAGGGGTAATAGGAGTAGGTGGGAGGGGTGGTAATGGTTCCATAAGTTCATTGACACAGCGAAGACCTTCGTTATATTCATTGGTACCCACGGGATAACTAAGGCCCACTAATTTGTTAATCCCCGCCCCAAAGCAACGGGCTTGCCATTCAAGTGGGTTTTGACTATAGCTCCAACCCTGATCAAAAAAAGCTGCAAGGTAATGATACCCAAAGTTCCCCGAACCTCCCAGCTCTCTACATTGGTGAGCATGGACTAATTCGTGGGCAACTAATGCAAACTGATTACGAATCGGAACATCGTAATCATTAATCGATTTCAAGATGCTAGTGTTATGTGCAATATATTCATGGTCTATGTAAATCCGATCACAAAAGGTTAACCCTGCTGAAGGGTCACTAAGACAATGTCCAAGAAAACATGTCCCATCAAACATATTTGCATTATAAACAAACCACGTTTGATCAAGTAGGTCACCGAAATAAGGAGCTAAGTAATACTTTGCAAGCCCATCAGCGCCCTTCCACTGGGTTTTGGTGATATTAGCAGTCATCATCTCTCCAGCTACTGTTTGGTAAGCTCGAGCATATGTGGCATAATTACACCATTCCCACGGCTGACAATCGTAGGTTTTTCCGGCCATCATTCTTTCCCAGCACCGGGTATCGTTCCAAGCGCACTTTCCAATGACTTGGCCGCTAACCACCATTGAAGCTAAAAAGAAAATAGCAATTGCCAGTGAATTCTGGTTTTTCCCGTAAAAAATCCCACCAGTATCAGTCGTGTTAGTCTGGTTATTGATAGACAGCATGCCCTTTTTCCCCTTAGAATAAACGCAGTTCGCTACAAATAGTCAACCAAAGGCAGCACTATCCTTCACTGAGGATAGACCGCTATAAACCATCAATCATTAATTCATTCCCAATGCTATACTCCAGTTGCAGCGCCAACCGCCGATCCTGAGAAAAATCTTTCGGTGTGTATTCATTCGATGGTTTCTTCTCAGTCAGCAAGCCCATTCGCTGATAGGCTTCCGCCAACAATTCGCTACAGAATAGCGAACTCAAGTCTTCCTTGCTTTCACCAAAAACAGAGTCGTATGTAGACTTGATCAGTTCGAGTTTGTTCTTTTCATAAGGCCGACCACTAACTTCGTGCCGAAAGTCATTCAGTGCCTTGAGCATATCGTTGGTCAGGGGCGTATTCAGTTGGCGGATACTGATTTCATAACCCTTGGAAAAACATCGCTCCAGACGTTCGGATAACTCCACACGCTGAACACCCTGGGTCAATTTTCCCGAGTCGGCATCGGCTAGATCATTGAGTGTTGTAGACTCCCAACAGAACACCGTACCTTTGGCGTCATTTGGATCTTCAAACCGGTAAACCATCCCGACGTGCGACCACTTGCTCAAGGTGAAAAACTTAATTCCCTCGGAAATCCCGCCTTTTCCAGAGAACAGCAGGATGTCGCCCGTCTTCAACTGGTCACGAATATTTTCGTATCTCATGGCAACCTCACGATAGTGATCATGATATTTCGTCGTTTGATGGAATTGGATGGGTAATTTATGCAAAAAAAAAATTAGTCAAGAATTTTTTGAAATTTTTCTGCCTTATAGCAAACTGAGTTATTGGCAAACTATTTGCTTTAAAAACTCATTTTTCTACATGGACGATGGATTACTCACTCGGTAGTGGGTAGTAAATACTACACACTACCGGCGTTAATTTCGGCCAAAACGCCATAAAAAATTGACAATCGATAAATTTTTATCTATTTTTCAGCCATAAACAGCGTTCAAAACACCGCCAGACACACCGATGGCAATCCCGCCACTCAAGCCAAAAAAAAGCCACACAGATCGGTGGCTCGCTATTCATTCACCGGTACAAAGGCCGGGATTCCTCGTAAAAAATCCTTTTAGAGGCGATAGAAAATCCCCCTAAAGCTGCTTGGCGCGTTCGCGCAGGATGAATTTCTGCATCTTGCCGGTCGAGGTCTTGGGCAGCGGGCCGAACACCACCGTCCGGGGCACTTTGAAGCGGGCCAGTTGGTTGCGGCAGAACTCGATGATCTCCTCTTCGGTAGTGTCTTCCGCCCCGGCTTTCAGAGTGACAAAGGCGCACGGGGTCTCGCCCCACTTTTCATCAGGCCGCGCCACCACCGCGACCTCCATGATGGCCGGATGCCGATAGAGGATGTCTTCCACCTCGATCGTGGAGATGTTCTCGCCGCCGGAAATGATGATGTCCTTGGAGCGATCCTTGATGTCGATGTAGCCGTCCTCGTGCCAGACCGCCAGATCGCCGGTGTGGAACCAGCCCCCGGCAAAGGCTTCATCGCTCGCGCCGGGATTTTTCAGATAGCCTTTCATGACGTTATTGCCGCGCATGAAAATCTCGCCGATGGTTTCGCCGTCTTGGGGAACCGGCTCCAGGGTCTGGGGATCGGCGACCATCAGCCCTTCCAGCATCGGATAGCGCACCCCTTGCCGGGACTTGAGCGCCGCCCGCTCTGGCAAGCTCAACTCATTCCATTCATCGTGCCAGGCGCACACTACCGCCGGTCCGTAGGTTTCGGTCAGACCGTAAACGTGAGTGACCTGAAAATTCATCCGCTCCATACCCTCAATCACTGCCGCCGGCGGAGCCGCGCCTGCGGTCATCACCTTGACTGGATGGTTAATCCCCGCCTTCATTTCATCCGGCGCATTTTTTAGCAGATTCAGCACGATGGGCGCACCGCAGAAATGGTTGACCTGCTCCTGCCGGATCAGATCGAACACCAAATCGGCCCGTACCTGACGCAGGCAGATATTGACGCCAACCGTCGCCGCAATCGTCCACGGGAAACACCAACCGTTGCAGTGGAACATCGGCAAGGTCCACAGATAGATCGGATGCAGGCCCATGTCCCACACCATCGCGTTGCAGACTGCATTCAGGTACGCGCCGCGATGGTGATAAACCACACCCTTCGGATTGCCGGTCGTGCCGGAGGTGTAGTTGAGCGAGATCGCCTGCCACTCGTCGGCGGGATTCTGCCAGGCAAAAGCAGGATCGCCCTCGGCCAGCAAGGTTTCATAATCCAGCGCCCCCAGCTTTTCACCGCCCTCGAACTGCGGATCATCGACGTCAATCACCAAGGGCCGTTTCGTGGCAGGCATCAGCCGCAGCGCCTTGCTAATGGTCTCGGAAAACTCGCGTTCCGTAAGCAGCACCTTGGCTTCGCCGTGTTCGAGCATGAAGGCAATGGTTTCGGCGTCCAGTCGGATGTTCAGGGTATTCAGCACTGCGCCGCTCATCGGGACGCCGAAATGAACCTCAAACATCTCCGGGATGTTGGGCAGCATCGCCGCCACCGTGTCGCCCAAGCCGATGCCGCGCCGTTGCAGCGCTGAGGCCAACCGCCGACAGCGGATATAGGTCTCGGCCCAGTCACGCCGCACCGGGCCATGCACCACCGCGGTATGGTGGGGGTAAACCGAAGCGGCCCGTTCCAGAAAGGTCAGCGGGGTCAGGGGAACAAAGTTGGCAGCGTTCTGATCCAGGCTCATTGTGTAGATGTTGTGGGTACTGGCGTTCATGGCGAATTTCTCCAAAGTAGTTTTGTCCACAGAAGGAACGGAAGGAACGGAAAAATGAAGACGAAAAGTACCGAAGAAGAAGAACGGACAACGGTGACGTTAGCAGTTTTTCCATTCCGGCTTGCGTTTAGCGATGAAGGCATCAATGCCTTCGCGGGCGTCTTCGCTGTTCATGTTGCAGGCCATGACTTCGCTGGCGCAGGCATAAGCGCCTTCCAGTGGCATATTCAATTGCCGGTAAAACAACTCCTTGCCCATGCGGATCGCCAGGGCAGACTTGGCGCAAATTGAGTCAGCCAGTTTCCCGATCGCGACGTCCAGTTGCTCCAGCGGCACGACCCGGTTGATCAAGCCCTGCTGCATAGCGGTCGGGGCATCAATAAAGTCGCCCGTCAGCAACAATTCCAGCGCCGGCTTGCGGCCCAGGTTACGACTCAGGGCCACGCCGGGGGTAGCGCAGAACAGGCCGACATTGATCCCGGAGGTAGCGAACCGGGCATTAGCCGACGCTACGGCCAAATCGCAGGCAGCGACCAGTTGGCAACCGGCGGCGGTGGCGATGCCGTGAATTCGGGCGATCACGGGTTGCGGCAGGCGGTTGATGCTCAACATCACCTGCCCACACTGGGCGAACAGCGCCCGGTGAAAAGCCGGATCGGTGTGGGAGCGCATCTCTTTGAGATCATGCCCAGCGCAGAACGCCGCTCCGGCCCCGGCGATCACGATTACCCGGATGACCGGATCGGCTCCCACCGTATCCAGCGCGGTTTGCAACGCGCCAAGCATGGCCTGGGACAGCGCGTTGTACTGCTTGGGGCGATTCAGGGTCAGGGTGGCGACGCCGGCTTCATCCTGGCGCAGCACCAGTGCGTTTTCACTGTCAGCGGTTGCGGTCATGGCGGGTATTTTCCTCGGATCGATGGTTTTGGCGGATTGCTGACCCAATTGTAATAGACTCTCCGGTTCTTATCCCTTCCCTGCCGTTGTGCCCATATCCAGCCATGAACGCTTACCGCCGGATGATTGAACCGGAACCATCATGTGTCTGATTTTAATTGCCTATCGTTGTTATCCCGGCATTGATCTGCTGGTCGCGGCCAACCGTGATGAGTTTTACGACCGGCCCACCGCGCCGTTGGCGTTCTGGGACGATGCGCCTCAAGTGCTGGCCGGACGCGATCTACAGCATGGCGGAACCTGGCTGGGCGTGACCCAAACCGGACGGTTTGCCGCGTTGACCAATTACCGCGATCCCCGCCAGGTGCGACCGGGTGCGCCATCCCGTGGCCAGTTGGTCAGCGCTTACCTGCAAGGCGTGGAACCGGCGACGGATTACCTGGCCCGGCTGACTACGCAGTTCAGCCATTACAACGGCTTTAGCTTATTGCTGGGCGATGCGGCGGGTCTACATTACTACTCGAATCGCGGCGATGCGCCTCGAACCCTGCTGCCCGGCTGGTATGGCCTTAGCAACCATTTATTGAATACACCTTGGCCCAAATTAAAGCGCGGGCTGGCTTTGGCGCAGAGCGCTTTGGCGCAGCAACCGGAACCGGTTCCAGATGATTTACTGCCAGCGTTGACGGATCGCGCTCCCGCGCCTGATGCCGCGTTGCCCCGGACCGGCGTTCCGCTGGAGTGGGAGCGCTGGTTGTCGCCGATCTTCATTGAGGCGCCGGGTTACGGCACCCGTTCCTCGACCGTATTGCTGACGAAAGAAAGCGGTCTGGCCCTCATGGTTGAGATCACTTGGCTTGACGGTGGACGGTGCGAGTTCGCGCTGAACGGGTTGTCGGAACGCGGCGACGGCCCTCGGCATTGAGTGAGCCAGCGCTCTTGTTCAGGTCAACCGTCATCCGCTATGCTTGATTCTGGTGATCAGGAAGCCGGCCGCAGACAACCGGTTTCTCAGCCACTCCTGCCTTGTTTAGCCCCGGTAGCTCAGTTGGATAGAGCGCACCCCTCCTAAGGGTGAGGTCACAGGTTCAATTCCTGTTCGGGGCGCTCCTTAACCGTTCAACCCGATTCAACCCGTCTCTAACCCCGCATTCTGGCGGGTTTTTTGTGGCCATTAGTGTCCAATGGGATTTATTGCGTCTATTGAAAACCAACCGGCAACCGGGGTAAGTTGTGGGGTAATCACTCCCCGCCGCCCAGGTGTTACCCCGCCATGCCCCTCACTGATGCCACGATCCGCGCCGCCAAGCCCGGCGACAAACCCCGCAAGCTATTTGATGAACGGGGGCTGTACCTGCTGATCAACACCAAAGGCGGTAAGTGGTGGATCGCGGGGGCAGCTATAGGCATCCTAAACCGGTTGTAGAGGTAGCACGGGCATCGTGTGCATACCCGGCTTGGGAGCGGATCACAGAAAAATTTACACGAGAAAAAGATGTGGGTAATGGTCAGTTCGGGGATGGGGTACGTTGTCCCGCCAGCTTCATGCCGTCCCGTTACCGGGGCCGCATGTGGCAGTAGGCTACTGCCGGGGGAGCGACAGGTTTCCTATCTGGTTTTCTCAATTTGAAACAATGAGTTGAGCGACATCACGTCGCACTATGACGGAAAAGGTAGGTAAGCGAACGTCCTGTTATCAATGCGCCTCGTCCCAATTACCACCAACGCCAATATCCACTTCCAACACCACTCTCAAATCAGCCGCCGTACTCATTAATACCCGGATGCGTTCACTCACCTTTGCCACCACCGCCGGATCGACCTCAAACACCAGTTCATCATGTACCTGCATCAACATCCGCACCGGCAAACCGGATTGCTGTAACCAGCGATCTACCGCCAGCATCGCCCGTTTAATAATATCGGCGGCAGTGCCTTGCATGGGCGCGTTAATCGCCGCCCGTTCCGCTGCTTGCCGGGTTGGGGCATTACGGGCACGAATGTCAGGCAGATACAGCCGGCGGCCAAAGACGGTTTCGACATAGCCCCGTTCAGCGGCCAACCGGCGGGTGTCATCCATGTAGGTTTTCACCCCCGGATAGCGGGCGAAATAACGGTTGACATAATTCTGGGCCGCACCGCGTTCAATGCCAAGTTGCCGGGCCAGTCCAAATGCCGACATCCCGTAAATCAGCCCGAAGTTAATTGCTTTGGCGCTGCGCCGCTGTTCCGTAGTCACCGTCTCCGGTTCCAGGCCAAATACCTCAGCGGCAGTGGCGCGATGCACATCAGTTCCGGACGCAAAGGCTTGTAATAACCCGGCATCGCCAGACAAATGGGCCATAATCCGTAACTCGATTTGCGAATAATCGGCGGCCAGCATCACCCAACCCGGCTCCGGCACAAAGGCCTGGCGAATGCGCCGCCCTTCTGGACTGCGAATTGGGATATTCTGCAAATTAGGATCAGAGGAGGACAGCCGGCCCGTGCTGGCGACTGCCTGCTGATAGGAAGTATGCACCCGGCCAGTACGCGGATTGATCTGCTCCGGCAATCGGTCGGTATACGTCGATTTCAGTTTGTTTAAACTTCGGTGTTCCAGAATCACTCGCGGCAACGGATAATCCAGCGCCAACTCCTGCAATACATCCTCAGCGGTAGACGGCTGGCCGCCGGGAGTTTTCTTGCCTGCTGGCAATCCTAGCCGCTCAAACAGAATAGCCTGCAACTGTTTGGGTGAACCAAGGTTAAAATTTTGCCCCGCCAGTTCATACGCCTGTTGCTCCCGTTCCCATAACCGCTGGGCGAGTTCACCGCTTTGCCGCCGCAGCAATGGCGCATCCACCCGTACCCCTAACCGCTCCATCCGCGCCAATACCGAAATTAGCGGAATTTCCAGCTCCTCATAAAGCTGCCGCAACTCCGGTTCTGCTTGCAAACACGGCCACAGGCAATGATGCAGGCGCAGCGCCACATCAGCATCTTCGGCAGCGTAAAAACCGGCCTGTTCTACGGCGACTTCATTGAAATGCAACTGTTTAGCGCCCTTGCCGGCCACGTCTTCATAATGAATGGTGCGCAAATTTAAATGCTGCTCCGCCAACGAATCCAAATTGTGGCGGGCAGTAGAATCCAGCAGATAAGATTGCAGCAAAGTATCGTGGCGAATACCGCGCAAGGCAATACCGTGATTGGCGAGAACGTGCCAATCATATTTAAGATGCTGGCCGATTTTAGGTCGGGCCGGGTCTTCCAGCAATGGGCGCAATTGTGCCAGAACCTGCTCCCGGTTCAACTGATCGGGAGCGCCGGGATAGTCATGGGCCAGCGGAACATAACCCGCTTCGCCCGCCGTCACCGCGAAGGACACGCCGACAATCCGGGCATCCAGATAATTGAGGCTGGTCGTTTCAGTATCGAATGCGATTAATTCCGCCGCTTCTAATCGCTCCAGCCAGTCATCCAGTGCGGATTGATCGAGGATCAGGGCATAGTTTGGCGTTAACGGTTCGATTTTCGCGTTATCTTTGGCACTCGCTGCCAATGGCTCTCCCGCCGCCGCTAATTCCCGCAGCCAGGACCGAAACTCATAGCGTTCGTACAATGCGCGTAAAGCGGCATTATCCGGTGCGGCGAGGCGCAAATCATCGATCGTGACTGGCAGCGGCACATGGCAATCCAGCGTCGCCAATTGTCGGGACAATAACAACTGTTTCAGTCCGGCGCGGAGATGGTCGCCAACTTTGCCCGGAATGGCGGTGGCATTGGCAATCAGACGATCCAGCGAGCCGTATTCACGCAGCCATTTAGCGGCGGTCACGCGGCCCACTCCGGGAACGCCGGGAATATTGTCGGCACTGTCACCCACCAGCGCCAGCCAGTCCACGATCTGCGCTGGCGGCACTCCGAATTTCTGTTCGACCCCGGCAGCGTCGGTGATCGCGTTCTTCATGGTGTCCAGCAGCCGCACCCGATCATCCACCAATTGCGTCAAGTCCTTATCGCTACTCACGATCAGCACCGGCAAATCCCGGTCGGTCGCTTGCCGGGTCAGCGTACCGATCACATCGTCGGCTTCGACCCCGGCAATTTGCAGCAGCGGCAACCCCAGGGCGCGAATGAAGGCATGGAGCGGGGCAATCTGCTGAATCAGTTCCGGGGCCAAGGGCGGACGATGGGCCTTGTAAGCGGCAAACTGCTCATGGCGGAAAGTCTTGCCGGGGGCGTCGAAAATCACCGCCAGCTCTTCCGGCTGATAGTCCGCCAGCAACCGCCGCAGCATATTCAGCACCCCATACAGCGCCCCGGTCGGTTCACCTGTGGCCGTGGTCAGCGGCGGCAACGCATTGAACGCCCGGTGCAGCCAAGAGGAGCCATCGATCAAAATCAGCGGCTTGGGCGCGGTCATCTACTTGCCCGGTTTTGCATTGTAAGCGCCATACCTGATTACCTTTTTTTGCAGTTCACAACTGATTGATCATGCTGGCCAGACAGGCCGCGCCGAAGCCGTTATCGATGTTGACCACGCTGACTCCACCGGCACAGGAGGTCAACATCCCCAGCAGCGCCGCCAACCCGCTGAAACGGGCGCCATAACCAACGCTGGTCGGCACTGCGATCACCGGTCGCATCGCCGCAACAATAGTCTGCACTTGGGCGACGGTTTTGCCCGCGCAACAGATGACTTCGGGGTGGCTGTCGAGCATCGCCTCGCCCAAGTCGCGGAATGGCAATTCCCGCAATTGATCAATCGCTTGCTCTACCGCCAATTGGCCAGAACGCACCTGATCGAGCAACACCCGCAAGCGGGCTTCATTCATGGATTTGTGAAATTTATCGTAGCACGGGCATCTTGCCCGTAGGCTAAACACGGGCAAGATACCCGTGCTACTTCTACAAGCGGTTTAGGATGCCTATAGATCACTCTTGATTTTTTCTTGAGAACACTAGAAGGGACTGGTTCAGTACAATTATTGACTAACAAATTGAATCTTATAAACTATAAGACGATAAACCAAAATCCATACGGAGGTTCACGATGTTAAACTCACTGCATTGCCCCCATTGTTTTTCTAAGCAAATAGAAGAGGTTA